>CAJQLI010000204.1 GCA_905479125.1 uncultured Alphaproteobacteria bacterium
GGAACAGGCGCGTTTTCAATGGCTCTACTGGCTGTTTGCCGCGTCAGTCGTCGGCATCATTGTGCTGGTTCTATACGCGCTTGCGACGTGGCTGATGTTCCGGAACGACAGTAACCCCGCGGTCTCGAAAGATCTGGTTCGGGATCAGCTCAAAATTCTGGGGCCGATGAACCTGACGGAATGGTCAGCGGTTCTCGGGCTTGGCGTGTTGCTGATCAGTTTTCTCACCGTCGCCGTACACCGGATAGACATACCCTGGATCGCGCTGGCAATTCTGTTCTCGCTGCTGATGTTCCAGTGTCTCTCGGCGCGGGATTTCCGCCAGCGCATCGACTGGAGTTTTCTGATCTATCTGGCGTCGCTGATCGGGCTGGTCGCCGCGATGGGCCATGTCGGGCTCGACCAGTGGATTTCAGGCAACCTGACATGGCTACAACGCCTTATGTCGGATGACCTGCCGCTGTTTATCGCCATGCTTGCCGTCACGATCTTCGTCGTGCGGCTTGCATTGCCGATCAATGCCGCGGTGGTGATTTTCGCGACGGTGCTGATCCCGACCGCGATCAATATATCCGTAAACCCATGGCTTATCGGCTTTATCATCGTTCTGATGGCGGATTGCTTCGTCTGGCCTCATCAGGCGTCCTATTTTCTGCAATTCCAGTCCATGGCAAGACCGGAAGCAGGCGTTAACGACCCCCGGCTAGCGTGGCTCCATTTCCTGATCTTTTTCATGAAACTCGCCGCAATCTATCTCAGCTTTCCGTTCTGGCAATCGCTGGGGATCATCTGATGAGAAACAAAATTACCGCTGTGCTGATGGCGGGTTTTTTCCTGACTCTGGTTGTTTCCGCCCTCAACATAAACATTCATCGTCCAAATATTCTGGTACTGCACTCCTACGACACCAGCTACATCTGGACCCGAGACCTGAACGCTGGCCTGAAGCGGGGGCTTGATGGCCAGAGCTGGATACAAACCCGCTACCATTACATGAACACCAAAAAGAAGTCTGATCCCGGCCATCTCCGGCGTGCGTCAATTGCCGCCAGAAAGGCGATAGATGACGGGAAGCCCGATGTCATAATTGCGTTCGACGATTACGCGCAACAGCTCGCTGGATCTTATTACGTCAACCACCCGGACATCAAAATCGTCTTTGCCGCCGTCAATGGTGGCGTCGAAACCTACAATTACATCGGTGCCGACAACGTCACCGGTATCTACGAACGCAAACCGGTCGCGGCCATCAAGGAGACCATAACCCTCCTGAGCAAAGCGATCGGCAAGGATATAGACGGCGGCGATCAGGTTCGGATCGCATTGCTCGGTGATACGACATTATCCGCCAAACGCGACGAGGATTACGTGGGCTCATATCAATGGGCCCCGCTTGTCTACACCGGGGCCTTCACAATTGCCGATTTTGAACAGTGGAAAACCACCGTCTTCGGCCTCGCCACGAAAGTCGATTTCATCATGGTGGGCGGCTATCGGAAATTAAAACGGCTCCCCGATTCCGGCCCCAAGGAGGAGTTTGTTCCACCGGGGGAAGTGATGCGGTGGACCGAGAAGAATTCGCCCGTGCCGGTTATCGGGATAGATATATTCAATACCGAAGACGGCGCAATGATGTCTGTCGGCGTGTCGCCTTTCGAGCAGGGAAACACCGCTGCAAACATGGCGCGGCGTATTCTCGAAGACGGTGTCGCCCCCAGCAAAATACCCTTTGCGACATCCCAGCAATACGTGGTGGCATTTCGGCGCTCGGCGCTGGACAGACGCAAGCTTCAGATTCCGAAAATCTTCGAGGCCTTCGCGAGAGCCACGGATAACTACCACGATTAAAAATTTCGCCGTCCACCGGAACGAACCGGTAGCAACATTCGTAAACCCTACTTCATCAATCCGGCGGCCTTGATATTGGCAGCGCCACCCATGGTCCAGCGGTGAATCCGGGGCGCGTCATGCAGTCCCGCAATCGCGCAGGGATCGTCCGCGAGGAATTCCTCGACGGCAGCACGGTCCGGCATTTCGATAAAGAAGGCGCGGCCGGCCCAGGCACCGTCATCTGTCAACAATGATCCCCTACACACGAAATGCGGATCGAATTTCCGGCAATAGTCTTCATGCGCCGATGCGACATCATCCGGCACGGCATCGACGCCGGAGGCCGCCGGGCAGTGGACGAAAAACCGCGGATGACCGGGCGTGCCCTCGAAGACAAATTGCGTCCGCCCGAGCTCCAGCCTGAACGGCATCATCACGATCTCCGCGAAGACGCCCTCGACGGCGAAGGGTTCATCATAGGCAAAGGTGTGGGCGGCGTCTGCATCGCCAAGCTCGACGATGTGGATGGACCCCAGGACCTTCTGCGTATCCGACGAATCAAGCACCGGGCCGCGCGCGATCAGACGATCATCATAGCGGGCAATGAATTCCCAGTGACGCTCCATGACGGCGATGCGCTGAGCCTTGCTGTCCGGCCCGTCTATTCCCCAGACGAAATACTGCATGTTTCGGCTCCTCCATCATTCATGGCTTTTGGTTCGTTCTTTATGCGATCCGAGTGTTGGGAGACCTCTCAGCCCTACTCCCCGTCATCCACATAATCAGGATCGAGCATTTCTGTGAACGCTTCCATTTCGGCGGTCACACTGGCTGCTGCCTTGTCTTCCATTGCGCGATACCGCTTCAGCGCCTCGTGGCCGAATGCCGTCACCGATGCGCCGCCACCGCCCTTACCACCTGTCGCCGCGGCAACAAGAGGTTCGCTAAACGCCGTGTTCATGGTTTCCACCAGCGTCCACGCGCGGCGGTAGGACATCCCCATTTCACGGGCTGCGGCCGAGATCGAGCCGGTACGGTCGATCAGGCCAAGCAGTTCAGCCTTGCCCGGGCCGATCGCGATGGACCGGCCAAGCAGAATACGCAGGCGCGGTGTGTTAATAGGAGTATCGGTCATATCGTCAGTTGATCATTTCAGGCGTTACCCAGCAAGGCGGCTGCGGCTTCGAGATCTTCCGGCCGGTTGACGTTGAAAAACGGATCTCCTTGACCGGCATCGAATTCAACCCGCGCGATTTTATAACGCCCGGTCCAGACATCAACCTTGCGCAGTTCCTCATTTACGACCGCCTTGCGCAGATCATCGGCAAGCCGCACCGGCCAGAGGGCGAATACCGGATGGTCGCGCCCGCCTGAATTCGCGCAGGCCATGTCAGCGTCCTGATCCATGACCGCCGCGACCAGCCGCGCCACCAGATCGGCAGGCGCGAACGGCGCGTCGCAGGCGAAGCTTGCCACCCAGTCACATTCCGGCGCGTTCGCCTGCGCCCATTCCAACCCGGTCAGCACCCCCGCCAGCGGGCCTGCAAAGCCATCGATGACATCGGGTGCGACCGGCAGCTCAAACGCACCGAACAGCGCCGGATCACTATTGGTGTTCAGCACCAACGGGCCGACCTGCGGCATGGCAGTATCCACGATTCGCTGCAGCAGGGTCTTGCCGCCGAGCGTCATCAGGCATTTATCGCCGCCACCCATGCGCCTCGATTGCCCACCGGCAAGCAGCAGACCGCATATACTTTTCTGTTCAGGCAGCATTACCGGTCAACATCTCCAGGGTCATTGATTCGGCACCAAGCAGATCACCCAACAGTTTGGCACCCGCGACATCAAGCCCGGAAAAATCGTTGATCCAGACATCCGGCACGTCATCGGGCATGGCGCCGGGGGCCGCCTTGGCGTTCTCGACCACTGCCGGAGCACCGGGGTGCGCGGCCGACATGCGCGCGGCAATCCGGCGCTGCAGCAGGCCTTCAGCGAGGTTCAGGTGCTCGGTATGAAAATAGTCGTCACACAATGCATACCAGAACCGTACCCGACCGGCATCGGCGGCGGCGAGCGCGGTGGCGTCTTCGAGCCTGCCATAGGCATCCATGCGGGCCGCGGCATCGCCGGTGAACACCACATGACCCGCCGCATCACGCAGGGGTGCTGCGAGTGACAGCATGGCGACCAGATGCTGGTCGAACCGTGACAGCAAGGAAACAGACTGCCCCGCATAGGCAATCGTGCGGTCTCCCTCGTAGGTTTTGACGCGCAGATAGACACCCGCCTCACAGAGGTTTTCAAACAGCAGCGGATCATCGGGAAACGGTGCACCGGGTGCACACCCCGGGCCGACCGGCCCCTGCCAGACAAGGTCAACGCTCATACGGGCTATCTCATTCTTCGGCGGACGCCGCCTTGCGCCGGTGCTTGTCGGGTTCGTCTTCGAC
>CAJQLI010000205.1 GCA_905479125.1 uncultured Alphaproteobacteria bacterium
AAAAATTGGGCGTTTTGTAAGTCCTTGATTTCAAAAGACTTAAAATATCAGTATAGTTAATTTTCATAAATTAATATTAAAATTAAACAAAATACTTTTTGAAATTAACTAAGTATAAAACACACATTACCTGCTGACAGGACGGTTATTAACCGGCGGACACGGTTAACAAAGCAGGTAATGTGATGAGATATTTAACAGCAATTATTCTTTCTCTCGCGGTTATTGCGGCAACAGCGGATGTTCAGGCAAAAAGTCTGGGTGATGCCAAAAAGTCGGGTCACAGCCCAGATGTTCATTGCCTGGCGCAGAACATCTATCACGAAGCCCGGGGTGAGCCGATGGTCGGCAAGGTTGCCGTCGCGCATGTGGTTCTCAACCGTGCTGCGGATCGTCGTTGGCTGGCCAGGATCTGCTCGGTGATCAAGCAGGGCGGCTACAAGAAGCGTCATCGCTGCCAGTTTTCCTGGTGGTGTGACGGGCGGAGCGACAAGCCGAAGGATCGCGCTGCCTGGAAGGAAAGCCTGCATGTGGCGAAAATGATCAAGACTGGGGCCGTAAATGATCCGACGAACGGCGCGTTGTGGTACCACGCCCTGAGCGTGAGTCCGTCCTGGGCCAAAAAGCTGGATCGTTATGCCCGGATCGGTCAGCACATTTTTTACACCGATCCCAAACGCGCGCCACGGCAGGTTGCCGACGCGTCCAACTAGACACCGGCGCCACGGCCTCCTTTTTTCCCGCTCTATGAAGTAAGCAGCATTCAGCGTGTGAAGATGAAAAGGTGAGGTCGGCGCTAAACTCCGGCGATCGGCTAGTTCGCACACTCTACGCAGCGGGCGATCGCCGGGCTTAATTCCAGGCGTTTCGGCGCAATGTCGTCGCCGCATTCAACGCAGAAGCCGAATTCATCATTCTCCATGCGTTTGAAAGCCGCATCGATCTGCGCAATTTCGATGCGGCGGCGTTCTATCGTCGCCTGGGCCATTGCCTGGCCCTGCATCGCATCCATCCGCGACAGCCGCCCTTGAACCTGTTGGTCCAGTTGGACGGGCGCGGCGGACTCGGTCGCATTTTCGATCGACGCCGTCAGCTCCGCCCTGCGTATTTCGAGCAATGTCCGGAATTTGTCGGTGTCGACAGCCATGGTCCTACTCGGCGGCCTCGCCCGTTGCGTCGGGCAGAATTACAGTGTTCCAAGCATGGGTCTCTATCGCATGATTGGCGGCATCGTCACGGATGATATTTGCAGGATCCTCGCCGGCGGCAATCCGATCGAGCGACCGGCGCAACTGGCGGCGCAGCAGGACAACGCCGCGATCCGACGACGCAAGGTTTTCCAGCGCATGGATGGCGATGGGGCGCTGGCTCTCCTGTGCTTCCATGTCGTCAGGATTGCGTTGTTTGTCTTCATAGGGCCGCTCGCGGAGATTCCCCGGCCGGATATCGGTGACCGTGTCGGTGCCGGGCTTCCAGTCTTTGACGGGCTTGCCCGCTTCGTCTTTCGGCCACGCGACAATGGAAATGCCGTAAAGGTGTTCGTTGTCGACGGGTACACACCATGACACCTCCGTCGCGCGGGACTGATATTTCGCGTCGGTACCCTGTTCATGAATACTCGGGATCAGGCTGATATTGGGGAGCACCACTTCGGCATGACGTTCCAGCCGGTTCCCGTTTGGCAGATTGCGCCGCATGTTGTAGCGGACACCGAGCTCGGTTTCCTCGAAGTCGAGGTCGGGCCAGCCTGTCGTCGTGACGACGCTGCCGAACTGATCGCCTGAATTCGCGGCATGGAGGATCAGCAGGTGGTAGGCGTCGATGACGTTTTCGTAGTGCTGCAGCCAGTTGCAGTCTCGAACATAGCCGATCGCATGATCTTCCCACAGGCGCATACCGCGCAGCTCGACATCGTCGCGATAGCGCGTGTCCAGAATATCATACATCGGAAAGAGAGGCATTTCTGCCGGTGGTCCCATGTAGATGAACACCAGCCCGCCAAATTCATGTGTCGGATAGCCGGGTTGCCAGACATCCATCTTTTCACGGAATTCCGGTGTTTCGCAGGCCATGTCGATGCACTGGCCATCGGTTGCGAATTTCCAGCCGTGATAACAGCAGCGCAGCCCGTCGTCTTCCACACGACCCCATTCAAGTGATGTACCGCGATGCGGACAATGCAATTCGAGACACCCGGTCTTGCCGGCGCCGTCGCGGAACACGACGAGATCTTCGCACATGATCCGCACCCGTTTCGGCAGGTCGCCCAATTCATCCGCTGTACAGACCGGTTGCCAGTAACGCCGCAGCATTTCGCCCATCGGAGCGCCGCGTTCGACATGGGTGAGTGTTGGATCATGTTCCGGAATTTTATGATGATACCGGGATTTCATGGCCGCTCTCCAGAGTATTGGACGCACATCTTTGCCCGGCGGTCCATTCCTATCAAGTCTTGAGTACCCTCATCGGAAAAGGCCCCCCGCGGAGACGCCGTCTGTCGAAAGTTTATTGTGTCGCGACGGTCGCGCCGCGAAGGGAAGGGGTATCGGTCGGAACGGAATGGTGATGCCGCGATTTATAGAACGTTTTCTGCAGGATGCTGCCGCCCTGGTGTGTGATCAATTCGTCGGAATCTTTGATGAGGACAGGCAATCATCCAATTGTCTTTCCCAGGAGGGCATCCGGATGGCGAAGCATTCCTCGGCCCTTGTCGTATCCAGAACGGTATAACGCGGCCGTGGCGCCGGCAGGGCATATTCTTCAGTGGAAATTGGAATAATACGCGGCGGTTCCAGACATATCCGCTCAAAGATCGCCTTTGCAAATCCGGCCCATGTTGTATGGCCAGTCGCGCAGAGATGATAGATGCCACTAAAATCACGTTTTTCTTCCGCGTTTCCGGTAATCAGGGTTATCGCCTCGAGAGTCGCCTCGGCAATGGCGCCGGCCCATGTCGGGCAGCCGGTCTGGTCCGACACGATCCGGAGCTCCGTTTTCGTTTCCGCGAGGCCGCGCATCGCGTTCAAAAAATTTCTGCCCTGGTCAGCGTATACCCAGCTTGTTCTGAAGATAATGTATCGGTCGGATGCAGCCGCGACGCCGTGTTCACCGGCGAGTTTGCTCTCGCCATAGACGTTGACGGGAGCTGCGGGATCTCCTTCTTTATAGGGCTGGCTGCCCTGACCGTCGAAAACATAATCCGTCGAGTAATGAATGAAAAAAGCACCGTATTTGCTTGCTTCTTCCGCGATTGCGGTCGGCGTTTCCCGGTTTACGAGAAAGGCCAGCTCGCGATCCGATTCCGCGGCATCCACGGCGGTGTAGGCGGCTGCATTTACGATGAGTGACGGCCGGGTTTGGCGGATGATTTCGCGGACGCTCTCCGGGCTGGCGAAGTCTGCCCGGGCGCGGTCGGGAACGATCAGGTTACTGCCGAACGCATCGGCAAGCCCAGTGAGCAGCGTAGACCCGACCTGGCCGCCGGCGCCAAAGAGCAGAATAGGTCCATGACCGCCGGGCCGGCGCATCTAGCCGCCGCCGGTGTAAGAGGGCAGGGACCCTTCGGGCATGGCGGAGAGGAACAGCGCGTTGTGATCACTGTCCGACAGGACCGGACCCGATGCGTTCCAGTTGTTCTTCGGCCAGGAGATACCGATTTCGGGGTCATCCCACCGAATGGTCTTTTCGGCTGACGGGGCATACGGTCCATCGACCTTGTAGGTCACAATGGCCGGGCCTTTGGTAACGCAAAACCCGTGTGCAAAACCACGGGGCACGAAGAGCTGTTCGCCGCCGTCGGCAGTCAGGTGAACGCCGACCCATTTACCGAAATCCGGCGACCCGAGGCGCACGTCGACCGCAACGTCGTATATTTCACCCTGTGGCGCGGAGACGATCTTCGACTGCATATTGGGGTTTTGAAAGTGTAATCCCCGCAAAACACCGGGTTTCGATATGGAGAGATTATCCTGAATAAAAGGTCCCGTGATGCCAATGGCTGCGTATTGTTCCGCATTCCATGATTGGCGAAAATAACCACGCTCGTCGCTGAACGTCCTGGGCCGGATCAGGAGGACTTCAGCCAATCCGGTCTGCTCGACTTCGACCATGGATTCTCCGTCAGGTTTGGAGCAGGCGCGTCAGATAAGCACCGTAGCTTGATTTGCCGTGTGCTGTCGCCAATGCGGCAAGCTCTGCGTCATCGATCAGTTCCATCCGCCAGGCAAGCTCTTCGGGGCTGGCGATTTTCAATCCCTGCCGGGCTTCGATCGTGGCAACGAACTGCGAGGCTTCGAGCAGGGATTCGTGCGTGCCCGTATCGAGCCAGGCGGCGCCGCGTCCGAGCATCTCGACCGTCAGGGTGCCAGCCTCGATATAGAGCCGGTTGATATCTGTTATTTCCAGTTCGCCGCGCGCCGATGGCTTCAGTGTCGCGGCCATATCGACAACTTCCGGGCCGTAGAAATACAGCCCGGTGATCGCCAGGTTGGATTTCGGGAATTCCGGTTTTTCGACGATATCTACCGGCATACCATCATCGTTCAGTTCGATGACTCCGTATCGTTCCGGGTCCAGCACGCTATAGGCAAAGACGGTTGAGTTTTCACGGGCGGATGTCGCCCTGAGGCGTTCGCCAAGCCCCTGGGCGAAGAAAATGTTGTCGCCCAGCGCAAGGCAAACCGGATGGCCGTCGATAAACTCGGCACCGACCAGAAAGGCCTGTGCGATACCTTCGGGTGCAGGCTGCACGGCGTATTCGATTTTGATACCCCATTGGCTCCCATCGCCCAGGAGTTCGCGAAAGAGTATGTCGTTGCCGGGGGAGGTTATGATCAGTATTTCCCGGATCCCGGCCAGCATCTGGGTCGAGAGCGGATAGTAAATCATTGGCTTGTCGTATACCGGCAGGAGCTGCTTGCTGATAACCCGCGTAGAAGGATACAGCCGTGTGCCGTCGCCGCCGGCCAGGATAATTCCTTTCCGGTTCTTCATGTCGTGTCGCCGCTCGCGTTACGCGACAGGCCGAGCCGCTCACCGCTGTATTTCCCTGTCATCGCGTTTTTGCACCAGTCCATATTGTCGAGATACCATTTTACCGTGAGGCGAAGCGACTCGTCGAAGCTATGGGCCGGTTCCCAGCCGAGTTCCGCCTGAATTTTTGTTGAATCCAGGGCATAACGGAAATCATGCCCGGGGCGGTCCGTGGTGAAGGTAATCAGTTCTTCGCGGGGGCGTGCTGCGGGCTCGGCGACGATCTCGTCGATCAGTTCGCAGACTTTGCGGGCAATATCGATATTCGTCCGTTCGGCACTACTGCCTATATTGTATGTCTCGCCGGTTCTGCCGGATTTAAGGACGCTTATCAGTGCGTCGGCATGATCGTCGACATACAGCCATTCGCGGACATTCTGGCCGTCGCCGTATATCGGCACCGGCTGCCCGGTCAGTGCCTTCATGATGATTACCGGGATCAGCTTTTCCGGAAACTGGCAGGGGCCGAAATTGTTGGAGCAATTGGTGATTATTGTCGGCAGGCCGTAAGTCCGGTGCCAGC
>CAJQLI010000206.1 GCA_905479125.1 uncultured Alphaproteobacteria bacterium
TACCCGGCATCGCGGGCCGCGAACGCCGCCCGGATCCCGCATTCTCCGGCGCCGATGATGACGATCCCGGCCATCCTAGATTTCGACGAAGACACGGTCGCCCTCGACCTTGACCGGGTAGGTGCCCAGATTGGCGCAGACCGGCGCGCGCTTCGCCTCGCCTGTGCGGTAATCAAACTGCCCGTTATGCTTCGGACATTCGATTACATAGTCCATCACCAACCCATCTTCGAGGTGCACCTGTTCGTGGGTACAAAGCCCATCGGTGCAGAAGAACTCGTCATTCGGGCTGCGATAAATCGCGAATGTCCGGTCTCCGTGATCGAAGCGGATCAAATCCTCTTCGTCTATGTCATCCGTCGAGCAAGCGTCGATCCACTCGGCCATGTCGTCTCCCTCCCCTTTTGATCTTTATTCTGCCGGAACGCTCAGCGCCTGCTCGTGCAAATCTTCCCGATATGGTCGGGCCGATCCAGGCAACTCGCGTTTGACAAAGAAATCCTCGTAGCGGAGCTGCCGCTTCAGCGCCGGCCAGATCTCGCGATAAGCGTCGAGGATCGAGGTATTGGGCGCGGGCAGGTCATGCTTGATCTTCTCGTGCAGCTCCGGCAGCCGGTGATAGGGCACCATCGGGAACATGTGGTGCTCGACGTGATAGTTCATGTTCCAGTAGACGAAGCGGCTGATCGGGTTGATATAGACCGTGCGGCTGTTCAGCCGGTGGTCGAGAACGTCCTCGGCCAGACCGGCATGCTGCATGATCCCGGTCATCACGTGATGCCAGGCGCCATATAGCCGCGGCGAGCCGATGACCATCAGCGGCAAGATCGATTGCATCGCCACGGCAAGCACGATGGTCGCGAGGTAGATCAGAACCCAGACGCGGGCGACGCCGATAACCTTGTGCTGCTCCTGTTCGGGAATGAATGTCGCTTCCTCTGGATCGAGATTCCCGACGGCATTCAGGAGCATCCGCTTCCACCCGTTCAGCGCATCGAAAATTCCAAAGAAGTTCAGGAAGATGCGGAACAGCGCGGGAGGACGCATCGCGACGATCTCGGGGTCACGGCCAACGATGATTGTGTCCGTATGATGCCGCGCGTGGCTCCAACGCCAAGACACGGGGTTCCGGATCATGCAGAAGGACGCGATCTGATAGACGACGTTGTTCATCCAAGGCGTCTTGAATGCAGTCCCATGCCCGCATTCGTGCCAACGACTGTCCATCGCCGAGCCATAAAGCACGCCGTAGGCCAGCCAGAACGGCGCTGACGACCAGGACGGCCAAAGTGCGATACCGATCCCGGCGAGAACGATCATGGACCCGAACAAGATGATGGCATCCCGGATCGCGGGTTGGTCAGAGCGCTGCATTAGCGCTTTCATCTCCTTGCGAGGGATGTCGGTGTGATACCACTCGGCGGTGGCCAGACCCGTCTCGACAGCACGCTCGGAGTCCGGGCCAAGCAGGGAATAGTCGCGCTTCGTCATGATGTCCTCCCGAAACAACTTTTTCCGGAGATACAGGACACCTCTGGTTTCGCCTATACCTGAGCTTGCAAATCACATCAAAATACATCAACATTGCATCCATAATGATAACAAAACATCAACATAAATGAAGCCCCGTCGCCCCACCTTGAAGGATCTGGCAAAGGCCGCCGGTGTGGGCGTCGCCACGGTGGACCGGGTCCTGAACGAACGGCCCAACGTGCGCGAAGCCACGATTGAGTGCGTACTCGCGGCGGCCGAACGCATTGGCTATCCGACGGGAAAGTTGGAAGCCATCAGACTAGACGCCGCGCGACCGATGGTGCGATTTGGGTTTGTCCTTCACAAGCAGGCACAAGAATTCTACCGCAATTTTGCGCATGCCCTCGAATGCGCAGTCGCCTCACGTACGGATATCCGCGGAAGATGCGATGTGCGATTTGCTGTGTCTCAGGCCCCGTCTGACTTTTCCTCCGAACTGACCAGCGTTGCAGCAACTTCCGACATTCTCGCGACCTCGGCGATCAACCACCCGACGCTGTCGGAGACGATCCGCGCCCTGCAAGATGAAGGGAAACCGGTTTTTTCGCTACTGAACGATGCCGCATCAGGCGTTCAGCAGAGCTATGTTGGCCTCGACAACGTGAAGGTCGGTCGGATCGCGGGGTGGATGATTGCCACGCAGATGCGGGAGGCCGGCAAAGTCGCGGTCTTCATCGGCGGGAACCGATGGCACGGGCATATCCTTCGAGAAACGGGGCTCAGAAGTTACCTGAGGGATCACGCGCCGCAGCTTGAACTACTGGATGCCATCGTGAATTTGGAGACGCGTCAGGTCACCTACGAGGCAACTCTCGATCTTCTCGATCGGCATTCCGATCTTCGCGGCATCTACGTGGCCGGCGGGGGGATGGAAGGCGCGATCGCAGCCTTGAGAGAAATGAGGCCGCCCGGCAAAGTGGCGCTGGTCGTGAACGAGTTGACGAACGAGAGCCGGGACGCGCTGACCGATCGCTACGTGAGCCTAGTGATCGCAACGCCGCTCGATCAACTCTGCCGAGACCTCGTCGCGTCGATGATCGAATCGGCCCGCGGCGGCCCGAGCGAAACCTCAGGCCAGCACTACCTCATCCCGCAGCTATTCGCGCCGGAGTCGCTTTGAGGCTCAGGCGTCCCGTTCCATGATCCATTCGACCGGC
>CAJQLI010000207.1 GCA_905479125.1 uncultured Alphaproteobacteria bacterium
GGAGAGGTTGGCCGCGAGGTGGCGACGCGGGCAAAAGCGATGGGGATGGAAATATTATATTACCAGCGGACACGCCTGCCCGCGGAAATCGAGGCGGAATCCGGCGCCCGCTACGTGTCGTATGAGGGATTGCTAGAAGCATCGGATTTTCTCAGCGTGCATCTGCCGCTCAATGCATCTACCGAAGGCATGATCGATACAGCGTCGTTTGCCCGGATGAAACCCGGTGCCATCATCGCCAATATTTCCCGTGCACAGCTTATCGACCGCGCCGCACTGATTTCCACCCTCGATAGCGGCAGACTGGGCGGGGCGGGGCTCGATGTTCATTATGCCGAACCCGGCGCTCCGGACGAGCCTTTGAAAAACTACCGGAATGTCGTCCTGAGCCCGCATGTCGCGGTTGCCCAGCGCGCGCACAACATGGCCGATACGGCTGAAATGGTCGCGAACCTGACCGAGGTACTGGGCGGCTAGCTGAAGATCCAGTTGTCGACTGCATCGACGTTCTGCAGGGTGGCAATCCGCACGTAATCACTGCTGCCTGAGGTGTCGATCTCGACAATCGTGTCGGAGCCGCTTTGCTGTGCGCGATGGTGCCAAAACGCTTACTTTTCTCGCCGATATCTACTCGGTTGAAAAAAATTCTCAGGTTCGCGCGGCGATGGACGGCCAAAGACGGACTTTCAATGCGCGGCGGGACTCGTTGGCGAGCAAGACAGCGTTGTTGCGAGAACGCGATGCGCAGGTGCGGACAGAAATACGCGGTTTGCGGGCGCAGATTGCGGCCGACGATCGCCAGCTTGTGCTGATCGAGGAAGAACTCTCGGGAATCCGATCACTTGTTAAGCGCGGCCTTGTTGCCCGGCCGCGACTACTGGCGCTTGAGCGCCGGGCCGCGGAAATCGGCGGGAATCGCGGCAGGAATGTTGCGGCGGTTGTGCGTGCGCAGCAGTCGATCGGCGAGACCCGGCTCAAGATAGAAAAATTAAGGACCGAGCGCCTGAACGAGGTCGTTCGAGAACTGCGTGAGGTCGAATCCCAGTTGCAGGATCTCGGTGAGCGCCGCAGTGCTTCGAGCGACGTGTTGTCGCGGACTGAAATTCGGGCACCCATTGGTGGAACGGTGGTTGGACTGAAAGCCGCGACGACGGGTGGTGTTATAGCCGTAGGTGAAGCGATTATGGATATCGTTCCAACGGATAGCAGGCTCATTATCGAAGCCAAGGTCAGTCCGCAGGATATCGACATCGTGCGTGCAGGGCTGGCAGCGCAGGTGCGTTTCACAGCTCTCAGCCAGCGAAATTCGGTACCTGTCGATGGCGAAGTCATGTCGGTTTCGGCCGATCGTCTCAGCGATCAGTTTACGCCCGAGGGATATTATCTGGCGCGTATCGGGCTTCCAGCCGCCATGCAGGAATTTCTCGGCGATGTGACGTTGCAGCCCGGTATGCAGGCCGAAGTTATGATCGTCACCGGCGCGAACACTGCACTCGGCTATTTCATGAAGCCCATCGCCCAGAGTTTTAACCGGGCATTCCGCGAAGACTAGCTGCCGTATTCCCCGCAGCTCCGAAACCCGCTAAAATGGTCTGTACATTTTGACGGGAAAACAAGAATGAAATTCGGTGTCTTCGACCATGTCGATAAATCAGGCCGCCCGCTCGCAGAACAGTTCGCGCAGAGGGTGGAATACGTTGCCGCTGCTGACCGGCTGGGTTTTTATGCCTATCATGTCGCGGAACATCACGCGACGCCGCTGAACATGGTGCCTGTCCCCGGAGTATTCCTCGGGGCCGTGGCGCAGGCGACGACGAATATCCGGCTTGGGCCGCTGACCTATCTTTTGCCGCTTTATTCCCCGCTCCGCTTGATTGAGGAAGTCGGCATGTTCGACCATATGTCGAACGGGCGGATGGAACTGGGTGTTGGCCGTGGCGTATCACCGTTCGAGCTCAATTATCATAATTACGACCCCGAAACTGCGCGGGCTGTCTATGGCGAAGCGCTTGAAGTCCTGATCGAGGGGATGACAAACGATAAACTTTCCTATGTGGGCAAGCACTTCAACTATACGGACGTGCCGATGGAATTGCGGCCGCTACAGGATCCCCATCCCCCGCTCTGGTATCCGTCGTCGAACCCTGACGGCAGCAAATATGCCGGGGAAAACGGATTCCATTACTGCACCCTCGGAGGCGTCGAGATGGCGAAGGCGAATATCGCCGCATATCGCGAAGCCTACGAAAAGCGGGGCAGTACGGTGGGCGCGCAGCGGCCCTTCCCGGGCGGTGCCGCCATTGGCATCAGCCGCCAGGTGACCGTGGCCGAGACCGATGCGGAAGCGCTGAAAATCGCCGGTCCGGCATATAAGGTCTGGCATGACAGCCTGACCAAGCTGTGGCGCGATAACAATGTTGAAGGACCGAGCTTTGCCCGCAACACGGTTGATACTGTTGAAAAGGCGATCGCCGGCGGCGCCCATATTGCGGGCTCCCCGGAAACTGTGCGCCAGCAGATTGCCGAGCAGATCGATGCGTTGGGGGTGAATTACCTGGTTATGGCCTTCAACATCGGTGACATGGCGCATGAAGATGCGCTGCGGTCGATCACGCTGTTCGGCGAAGAAGTAATGCCCATGCTGGCGGATCTCTGATTGTCCCGGAATTCAGGAGAAAGCCCAATGCCGACAAGCTTGGCGCAAACCGATACCGCGGCGGGCCAGACCCGGTGGAAAAGCCACGAAGAACCGCCGCTGACGCGTGAGACATTCGAGGCGCTCTGTGCGTTTGAAATCCCGTGCTTGCGTATCAAAGGATTCGCGACGGACGCGGAATGCGACGAATTGGTCGCTGCGATGGACCGGGTCGGCCTGAACAAGACCTATAAGGTACCGGGCCTTGTTCAACCGCCGAGATATGTCGGCCTGACCCAGTTCGAAAAACGCCAGGAATCGAAAGAGGCGTATTTTGCCGAGGTTGAACAGGCATGGCGCGAGCATGAGGCCGTGCTGTCGCATATGAGGTGGAACCCGTTTGAGCGCATGTGGGCGCTGATGCGTGATCTGTATCCCGAACACAGCCTGACCCTGGCAGAAGAGCCGGGGTACGGTCGCTATTATGCCGGTATCATCCGCGAGACCAGTGGCGGCGGTACGCTGCATGCCGATGTCACGATGTACAGCGCGCGCGACTACATGATCAGCCAGGTCGCCAGCCAGATCACCTGGAACTTTTTTGCCAGTCATGTCGAAGGTGAGGGCGGCAAGACGACCCTTCATAACCGACCCTACCGGGTGCAGACCGCGCCGGGAGGCAAGGTCGAAATCGAAGGCTTCAGCCGGGCTTATGTCGATGGTGCCGAAACGCACATCTATACGCCCGCCAAGGGCGATGTCGTGATGTTCAATTCCCACAACCCGCATGAATGGACGGCGGTGGAGCAAGGACAGCGCCGGATGGGCGTCAGCACTTATATCGGGCGGATGCCTGACGGGGATTTTATCTACTGGTCCTGACGATTGCCGGGCCGGAGGGTGGCTTCAGGGCAGTCCGGCTTCTATCAAATAAGCGCTATCCCGGGCGAGCCTTTCGGGATCCAGACAGTTCTGTGTCAGGGCCCATTTTTCAATCGTGAATTCGGGACGGGCTGCGAGAAGCTCCGTCGCGTGTCGCCGCGCCTTTTCAATATCGCGGGTCTCCGCACAGGTCAGGACCACGTCAACCAGGCCGAACCCGGGACTCCGACGATTATATTCGGATAAGGTCTCCAGCGCTTCGTCGTAGCGTCCGGCGTAGCGGAGGGCATGTCCGAGGATGCCAAGATACCAACCCGGGCCTAACGGGTTCAGCCTGATTGTAGCTTTCACTTCGCGAACCGCTTCTTCAGGGCATTCAGCGAAGGTAAGTGCCAGTCCGGACAGCGCGCGCAGGTCGGCATGTTCCGGGGCCAGGCGCGCGGCCTTTCCATATGCGGCGACCGATTCTTCGAGGCGCAGGTAACTCATATGCCAGTATCCAAGGGCGGCCC
>CAJQLI010000208.1 GCA_905479125.1 uncultured Alphaproteobacteria bacterium
CGCGGGACATGATACCGGTTTTGCGCGCGCGCGCCCGTGATGCGGAGCTGGACCGTGCCGTCCCGCGTGAGACGGTTGAACAGTTTGCCGAGGAAGGTTTCTTTCGCATTCATCAGCCCGAACGGTTCGGCGGATTCGGCTGGGATATCGGCATGATGGTGCGCCTCGGCGCCGAACTGGGACAGGGCTGCGGATCAAGTTGCTGGATATTCTCGAACCTGGCGGTTCAGAACTGGATACTCGGCATGAATCGGCCTGAAGCCCAGGAAGATGTCTGGGGCTCGGACCCGCTGGCTTTGGTTGCGTCATCCTTTCCCACTCAGGGGGGCAAGGTCGAACGCGCCGAAGGCGGGCTGATTGCAAACGGACTCTGGAGTTTCGCGTCCGGTGTCGACTTTGCCGATTGGAATAACATGCAGGTCTTTGTGCCGTCTGAAAGTGGCGACGGGCCGCCCGAGCATCGTTTTGCGCTAGTCCCGAAATCGGATTACGAAATCGTGGATGACTGGTTTTCGCCGGGGCTGGCCGGCACGGGCTCGCGCTCGATCCGGTTGGATAATGTGTTTATTCCCGAACATCGGACCGTGCCGTCGACGAAGCTCATGGGCGGGCCGTCACCAGGCTCGGCCATCAATCCAGGCGCACTCTACCGGGTGCCGCCGCTGACGCTCGGGACCAAGGTTTTTGCGGCGCCCGCACTGGGTATCGCGAAAGGCGCGCTGGCCTTGATTGAAGACGACCTGAGCGGGCGAAATACGGTTGGAAATGCGCCAATGGCGGAACTGCCGACAGCCCAGGTGCGGGTAGCAGAAGCAGGGGCTGAGATCGACGCGGCGGAGGCATTGCTGCTCAAGGATTGTTCTGATGCCATGGCCATTGCAGAGGCCGGCGGCGTGCCCGTTCTGGATGACCGCGCACGCTGGCGGAGGAATAATGCTTTTGCGGTTCAGCTATGTGTGCGGGCGGTCGAACGTCTGAATCCATTGGTCGGTGCGCGGGGACTGACGCCCGAGAACGATTTTCTGCGCATGTTCCGCGATGTTCATGCGGCGTCGCTGCAGATAACCGTATCCTGGGATATCCAGTCCGTGAATGCGGGCCGCATCCGCTTTGGTCTGCCTTCACTGGATCCCAGAGTCTGATTCACATGCTCTGCCCGGTTACCAAATCACTTTTGACAGGAAAATTTCATGGCCTTGAATGATATACGCGAATATCTCGCGGTTCTCGAACAGCAGGGGCTGGTCCGGCGGGTGACCGAGGAGGTCGATGCTTCCTGGGAAATCGGCTGCATGGTCAAATGGGGCTTTCAGGCCTTCGACGAAAAAGACCGTTTTGGGTTTCTGTTCGATAACGTGAAGGGCACCGATATTCCCGTCGCCACCGGAGCGCTTGGTGCGTCTGAGGCTGCCTATGCCGTTGGATTGGGGGTCGAGCCCCATGAAATCAACGCCAAGTGGGAAGAGGCGCTGCTGAATCCCATCGCGCCTGTGATGGTAGACAATGCGCTCTGTCAGGAAGTTATTATTGATGGCGATGATGTCGATCTCGGCGCGCTGCCGATACCGGTATGGACACCGGGCAAGGATGCGGCGCCATACATAACAGCCATCGTGGTCACCCGTGACGCCGTAACCGATGTGCAGAATTACGGTATTTACCGAACGCAGGTGCTGGGGCCGAACCGTGCCGTCGGCAATATGTCGCCCGGACGTCAGGGGTACCAGTGCATCAAATCGTGGCATGATCGGGGAGAGGCGGCCCCGGTGGCGTTTGTCATCGGCGCCGAACCCGCGATGTATTATGCAGCCGTTACGACGCTGCCCTTCGCGGTGGATGAGGCAACATTGGCCGGTGGGCTGAAACAGGAAGCGCTGGAGCAGGTCAAAGGTCATAGCGTTGACTTGAGGATACCGGCCCGGACCGAGATCGTGATCGAGGGCTTTATTCACCCCGGAGAGATGGCGGAAGAAGGCCCGTTTGGCGAGTTTGCCGGATATATGGGGCCGGTAGGCGAGCGGCCGGTGATCCGTATTACAGCGATCACGCACCGGCAGAACCCGGTTTTCTATGGTCTTGCCAGTCAGATGCCGCCGAGCGAGAGCACAACGATGCAAAGCCTCACGAATGCGGGCCAATTGCTCAAAGTCCTGCGCCACGACCTCGGCGAGGCGACGGTCGCTGATGCCATTATCGATAAAACCTTTGGCGGCCTTCTGGCCCACGCGATTATTGCCGTCCGGCCCGGGGCGCCGGGGAATGGCAAGCGTATCGGGCGCCTGGTTGCCAGCATCTCGCCGTGCAAGCGGGTCACGGTCGTCGACCATGATGTCGATATCCGGGACCAGGAACATCTGAACTGGGCCATGAACTCCCATTACGACCCGGCGCGCGATACGGTCATAATTGATGATGTTTTCGTGCCGATGCATATGGATCCGTCTGTCAGGATTCGGGGCGGTAACACCGAACCGGGAAGCAAGATCGTGGTTGATGCGACGAGTTCCATAGATGCGGGAGATATCTCAATTCCGGATCGGGCGATCATGGAAAAGGCCATGACATCCTGGACAAAAGCCGGACTGCCGGAGATTACGATCCCGAAACGCCTGAGGATGCGTCTCGACAGGGCCTGAGTGTTAAGACAGGTCGAATTATTTGTTTGATGAACGTAATACAACTCCAGCGGGTTTTTCTTCACGAATTGTTCGTATAAGTATGAGAGCGTCTCTGGGTCAGACAAGTAAGCAGGCGGTCTCAGGTGGAGAATTCTGCCCAGGATACGAAATTTCACGAAGACAATGATTCCCTCTACAGGATGCCGATGAAGATCGTTCCTATGGAGACGGCAATGCTTCGGCGCGGACGGTTGATCAAAAATGCCGCGCTAGACCCCGCAATTGAATTGTTCAGAAGTGGCGAAAACGGGTCGGGCCAGATGCTGCTCGGCGATTTCGACAATGATAAGGGGCACCACATGTTTGGTTGGCCCCGAAACGAAGACCACCCCGATCTGAAAATGCTGAGAGGGCTCGCCCGGCTTTCTTCGTACGATGTATACAGCCTTCGAATACAGTTTCGGGATCTCGGCATTGAGCCTTCTTCCGTTGAATATCTGACGCTCTCGGCGGAGAAGCAGGATTCGCTCCGGCTCTACATGCAGGTTTTCACGCTGCCGTTGATGAGCCTGGTCTATGGCGACGGTGAGCAGCAATCGGGGAAGACGGACGATATCGTTGACCTGTTTCGCGATCCGGATACGGATGTTGCCCGGCAGAACCTTTTACGACTTGCCGGCAGTCTGAAGGTCGAAGTGAATGAGATACCGAAATTTCTGGATGATTTTGCTGATATCTATCTGTCGCTGGCCTATTTCCAGGACTATGTCGACGACCTGACACCGAAGCTGATCGAAATGATCGAGGACCTGCAGGGATTGCAGACGAACTGGCAGCTTCGTCAGGATCCCCATATCCTGAATACGTTGAACCGGGTTGAAAGTGAGCTGAATGACCTGCTTGCGTCGGTGACCAGTCGGTTTGAGGCTTTCCGCCAGCACTCAGATCGGATGTGGGACAGTATTACGGCGGCAAAATTCCAGCAGATTCGGGATCATGTCATCAGTTCCCAGAAGACGGTCGGCGGCGTGCTTTGCGGCCTCGGGATCAAGCTGAATTCCTGGCAGGAGCGGTTTCCAGATGCGGATGCGGGCGGGCCGATAGCACGTGTCGAGATGCTGTTTTCCGAAATACTCCCGGGACTGGACAAGCTCGCAGAGATGGAACGTCAGGGCCGCGCCAGCAGTATCACCGCATAATTCATCAGGTTGTGCGGCCGGGCAGCACTAACCCCGTTGCAGAGCCCGTTCAATCGACAGGCCGATCCGCGCCAGCCATTCATCATGCCCGTTCGCTGTCATGACCATCAGTCCGACAGGGCCGGTTCCCGGGGGATGACACGGAATCGACATCGCGCAGGTATCGAGGAAATTGCCGACCGTGGTGTTACGGAGCATCAGTATATTGGCAGCTCCATAAGCGTCCTCGTCAGCGTCCAGCGGCCCGATCGCGGGCGCAACGGTCGCACAGGTCGGCATCAGCAGCGCATCGAACGGCATCGCCATATCGGCCGCCCGGGCCTGGATGTCGGCACGAATGCGATGGCAGTCGATCAGGTCTGCCGCCGACAGGTTCTCGCCCCGGCGGATACGGATCCAGACGCGGGGATCGTAGCTGTCCTTGAATTCGTCCATCCGTGGTCGGTGATGGGCAAAGGCTTCGGCCCCGAGGATGCCGCCATTGGGCATCGCGGCCGGAATCTCCTCGTACATCGACGAGTTCACTTCCGTGATCGTCGCGCCGGCGCGGGACAGCGCTTCGAGCGTACCTTCGAAGGTTGATGCGACGTGGTGGTCAAGATCGTTGAGGACGTAATTCTGCGGAATACCGAAGCGCAGATTTTCGATCGGCAGGGCGCGTGGCACGATGGGCGCCCGGTCGTCCAGGATAGCATCGGTGACGATGCAGCAGGTCACCGTCGGCGCGAGCGGCCCGACACTGTCCAGCGTGGAAGACAGTGGGTAAACACCGTCGAGCGGAATGCGGCCCGTAGATGTCTTGAAACCGGTCACGCCGTTCAGCGCTGATGGAATACGGACGGAACCCCCCGTATCGGTACCGATGGCGACCGCGCACATGCCATCGGCGACGGAGACGCCGGCACCAGATGAAGAACCGCCTGGAATACGCCCGGTTTCACGGTCCCACGGGTTGCGCGGGGTGTCGTAATGGCCGTTCAGCCCGAGCCCGGAATAGGCAAACTCTGTCAGGTTGGTCCGGCCGACCAGAACGGCACCTGCCGCCCTAAGACGAGCGGTGACGATGGAATCCTTGGTTGCCGGAGCGCTCCCTTCGAGGGATTTTGACCCGGCGAGCGTCTGTTGTCCCTGTTCATCGAACAGGTCCTTCAGCGATACGGGCAGGCCGGCAAGCGGGGAGGGAACGACACCCTGTGCCCGCAGACGATCCGACGCGTCGGCGGCAACCAGAGCTGATTCCTCGTGAACGGCAAGAAATGCCCGGGATCCTTCGCCGTCCGGATCCTTGATGCGGGCAAGAGCCTGTTCCGTCAGTTCACGGCTGGTTGTTTTTCCGCTCCACAGGCCTGCCTGCAGTTCGAGAACCGGTTTCATCTTGAGATCCATGTATCGTCCCGCGTTTATTGGCCTACAGGCCTGTGCCCATCGGGCAGAGGCCTGTAGCCGTGTTGAGTGCCGTCGGCGCCGGTGTGACGCGTTCCGGAATCCCTACTTCGTTTCGTCGTAATAGTGGCTTTCCAGCAGGACGCAGCCATTGACCGATTTGAACGGACCATGCGGCGTTCCCGGAGGACGGCAGGCATATGTATCGGGGTCGAAGCTGCGACCACCATTGCCGTTCTCGTCATTGCCGACGATCAGGTCGCCTTTAAGCTGATACACTTCTTCCCAGTAGTCGTGGGTAAAAGGGGCCGTTGTGTATACGCCGGGCTCGAACTTGAGCAGGCGCGTCCGGCAGCCGGTCTTGTTTTCCTCGTCGAGATGGCCGACGAGGATTTTCTGTTTGATGCCCTCGGGGTATCCCTCGGGAACGACCCATTCGCCACCCATGTCGACGGCGTAGAATTCTTTGTGCTGCTTGTTAATCGGCATTGTGTCTTCCTCAGTTAAGTTCCAGGTGTTTGTTCAGGTAACCACGGGCAACGTGTTGACGTTGTACCCGTATGAAAGCTTGCGACCCAGGACCGGGTCTTCGATTTCGACGTCGAACCGCTGAGCCGGGCGGATGCCGCCGATGGCGGCAAGGGTGCCGCAATACATGGCTGTGCCGGCAGGCAGTTTCGTCTCGCCGGGCATATAGAGCCCGATCAGTTCTTCGGGAGGGCGCATCGCCGTGACGCCGCCGTCCTGATACAGTTTTTTCTCGCCGTTCTCGGTCGCCCAGGCGCGCAGCAGCAGATCATCGAAATGATCGGCCACGTCATCATAGCGCCAGACATTGCTTGAGACCGGCTTGACGCACATTTGCTTGGAGACCGGCACCGAGTAGGTTTCGACCTCCCGGTCTGTGTGATCAGAGCCAACGCCGATCAGCATGCCTTCATCCGTTCCTATCAGGACGAATTCGACTTCGCCCGATGATGTCTCGCCGAGGAATTGCGGTTCCTCGCCGTTGATGAACTGTTCGGTCGCAACCCGGTAGAAGCAGGGAACGGTGCTGGGGCGTGGCACGCCGAGCTCTTCGAGTTCGACAATGTGTTTTTCCAGCGCCTCGACATTGCGGCCGGTCCAGCCGGCGATCACGAGGTTGTCGATCTGAATTTGTCGGGTCGTGTTTTCCGGATCGATGGTAAATTCCAGGGTCGTGGGCACAGATAGCTCCTCGTTGTCAGCCGGGCTTTCGACCGGTGTTTGCAGTATGCAGACAAACTAACGGGCGCTCCGGGTGCTGGCAATAATCGCCGGCAGATTTAACCGCCGAGACCCCAGATTTTCAATCTGCCCGCCTACTGACCCGACAGCGGGGATTCTGTTAGGATTAGGGACGCCGCCGGTCTGACGGCGCTGAAAACCGCCGATGGCAGAACCGACCGTGCAAATCACCCCCGATTTTCCATTCACGCCGCGAGCGGCAGGTGTCACGCGATGACCGACCGGATTCGTGCCGTACTGGTCAGTGTCGGGGCCCTGGTGATCGGAGCGGCGCTGCTAGCGGTCGTTCTGATGAATACGGACCTTTCCCAGGTCAGGGGCTACTTGTCCCAGGTCGGCATCGGGATTGTGCTGATGATTGCCGTCTATTCGCTGGCGTTTGTCCTGGATAGCTGGGCATGGCTGATGACGTTACGCTCCCTGCCGCTGCGTGTTGTCTGGATATTCAGGTTCTGGATGGTGCGGATGGTGGGGGAGGCCGTGAACAATGCGACACCCCTGGCCGGGATGGGCGGGGAGCCGGTCAAGGCGGCGATCCTGAACCGGGCGTATAGTATCGGCTATGGCGACGGCTTTGCATCGATCGTGCTCGCCCGAACGACCTTTGTAATCGGGCTCGTCCCCTTTCTGTTGATCGGCTTTGCGCTGCTCCTGTTCGAACCGGGTTTGAGCGAAGGTTTCAAATGGGCCGCCGGTGTTGGTCTGGTTGGGCTCTCTGCGGGGATCGCGGCGTTCTTTGCCATTCAACGCCTGCGGCTTACGTCCCGCACGGGCGGCTGGTTTGCGGGGATTTTATCACGGCCTGGTCTTCGGAATATTTTCGAGAAGGTCGGTGAATTCGAGGACCGGCTGGTTGATTTTTATCGCCATTCACCCGGACGATTTATGATGACCGTGATGTTGTCCTTCATCAACTGGGCGCTCGGTGCGGTCGAGGTCTGGATCGCCTTTTATCTGCTTGGTTCACCGGTGACATTTGCCGAAGCCTGGATTATCGAGGCTCTTGTCCAGCTTGTCAGGGTCGGGGCCTTTTTCGTCCCCCTTGCGCTTGGCACCCAGGAGGGCGCGTTCACGGTCACAGTGGGGGCCCTCACGGGTAACCCGGCACTGGGTGTTGCGGTGGCGGTTCTACGGCGCTTCCGCGAACTGGTGGTACTCTCGGCGGGACTGATGATGGGGCCGTTGATCTTCGGGCGCAGCGCAATGAAGCCGAACCCGAGAGAGCCGTCATGAGCAATCCCGTGAAGACGCCGCCGAAGGGGATCCGCTTAATTCTGTTGGTCTTTCTGCCGTTCGGCTGCGGTTACTACATCTCCTATCTGTTCAGGACGGTGAACGCCATCATCTCCGAGAACCTGACGACGGAACTTGGCATCGGCCCCGCGGACCTCGGATTGCTCACCAGTATCTATCTCATTGCGTTTGCATCGTCGCAGTTTCCACTGGGCGTGGCGCTCGACCGGTATGGCCCTCGGCGCGTGAATGCCTTTTTGCTGCTGGTTGCCGCCGCCGGGGCAGCACTGTTTGCGATTGCCGAGAGTTTCACGCTGTTGCTCGTCGCCCGCGCGTTGATCGGGTTTGGTGTGTCGGCGGCGTTGATGGGAGCCTTCAAGGCCAATGCGCTGTGGTTCCCGCCTGATCGAATTCCGCTGATGAATAATCTGATCGGGGCCTGTGGGGCGGTCGGTGCTATCTCGGCGACCCGGCCGATTGAAATTCTGCTGCATGTCGCAGACTGGCGGGACATTTTTGCAGGCCTTGCGGTCCTTACGGTGATTGTCTCGCTATTGATCCTGGTGCTGGTGCCGGAAAAACCGGGATCGGCGCAGACCGATGAGAGCTTCGGCGCGCAGTTGAGGGGCTATGGTCTCGTTGCGCGGGATCCGTATTTCTGGCGGATCGCTTTGCTCTTTGCGATGTCGCATACGGCGTTCCTGATATACCAGACCCTTTGGGCTGATCCGTGGCTCCGTGATGTTGCCGGGTTCGATCAGACCGAGCGGGCGAATTACCTCTTTATTATTCAGCTCGGATTTCTGGCGGGCCTGCTGCTCACCGGTTTCCTGGCAGACTGGCTCCGGCGGACGCGCGTCCAGCCGGTACATGTTTTCGGCGGCGGGATGATGATGCTCATTGGTTTGCAGGTGTTGCTGGCATTTGGCGTGACGACCGGCCTGGCGGCGATCTGGTTTCTATTCGGGCTGCTGGCATCGGCGACTTTTCTGGCCTATTCCGCCCAGACCAAACATTTCCCGGCGACGTTGACGGGACGGTCGATTACGGCGATGAACTTCATGGTGTTTGTGTTTGCGTTCATTTGCCAGTGGGGGATCGGTGGTGTGATCGAAGCGTTTCCCGCCAATCCGGATGGCGGTTATACGAAAACTGCGCATGCATGGGCATTGGCGATCATGATTGCGCTGCAGGTACTTTGTTATCTTAACTTCATCCGCCCATCCCGGAAGGCGCGCGCCGATGGCTGACCCCAGCTCTGCACCCCTCAAAAAATCGGCCGGCGTGCTGGTCATGACCGTGCTGGCGCCTTTCGGCATCGGCTACTACATGTCCTATCTCTTCCGGACGGTGAACGCGATCATCTCGCCGCAGCTTGTCGCGGATGTCGGGCTGACGCCCGGTGACCTTGGTCTGATGACGAGCGCCTATTTCATTACTTTTGCTGCCGTGCAGTTACCGCTCGGGATCATTCTCGACCGGTTCGGGCCGCGCAAGGTTCAGGCAGCGTTGCTCATTGTGGCGGCGCTGGGTGCCTCCCTGTTTGCGGTTGGCACGGACGCCATTACGCTTGCGGTTGGCCGGGGTCTAATCGGTATCGGCGTTTCCGGCTGTCTCATGGCGGCCCTGAAGGCAAACGTTCTCTGGTTTCCGAAAGAGAAGATACCGATGGTCAACGGTATCATCTTCGCCTGCGGCACGTTCGGTGCCTTGTCGTCTACGGTGCCGCTGGAGGTCTTGATCCAGAGTGTCGATTGGCGGACGGTTTTCTGGTGGCTCTCGGGTATCTCCGTTTTTTCTGCGCTCCTGATCTTTTTTGTTGTCCCGGAGCGCCCGCAGGCAGCGCAGGCCGGCATTGCCGGGCAGTCAGCCTTTACCGCACAGATTAACGACCTGAAGACGGTCTATGGCAGCGTGTTTTTCTGGCGGCTGTCATTGATGGTCGTTCTTCACAACGGGGTGTTCCTGGCCTATCAGGCCCTGTGGGCCGCGCCGTGGCTGCGGGATGTTGCCGGTTTCGACCGGGCGGCTGTCGCCGACGCGATGTTCATGTTCAATGCGGGCATGTTTGCAGGTGTCCTGTCCGTCGGCTTTCTGGCGGAACGATTGCAACGTTTGGGCGTACCAACCGTTGTGCCGGCGGCCGTCGGCATTTTCCTGTCGATCTTTGTGCAGGTCTTGTTTGCAGCCGGATGGACAGACTATCCGACACTTCTATGCACGCTGTTCGGGTATTTCGGGGCGACGGCAACCCTCGCCTATGCGGTCCTCAACCAGCACTTTCCACAGAATCTCACCGGGCGTGTGAACACGGCTCAGAACATGTTGTCATTTATTGCCGCCTTCGCAGTCCAGTGGCTGGTCGGTGTCATTATCGGATATTACCCATCACCGGGGGACGGCTTGTACAGCGCGGACGGGCACCAGAGTGCGTTGATTGTTTTCATCGGAATAGAGATTGCGGGTTTCGTGTTTTTCCTGTGGCCCCGTCGCCGGGGAGACGGCCTGCCATGAGCGTTCGGCGATGAGTTCCCGGGAGTATCCTGACCGCCCGTTCTGCGGCGTGGGCGTGGTCTGCTTCAAAGGCGATCAGGTCCTGCTCGTGAAGCGCGCCAAGCCGCCCATCAAGTGGCAATGGTCGATTCCCGGGGGCGGCCAGGAACTGGGTGAAACCACGCGCGAGACGGCGCTGCGCGAGCTCAAGGAAGAGACCAATATTGATGCCCGGCTGATCGGGCTGGTCGACGTCGTCGACAGTGTCAGCCATGACAATGACGAAAAAATCCGGTTTCACTACACGCTGGTCGAATTTGCCGCCGAATGGGTCGCTGGCGAGCCGGTGGCGGATGATGATGTCTCGGATGCGCGATGGGCGCCGCTTTCGGAAATTGATACGCTGGGCCTGTGGTCTGAAACGGTCCGGATCATTCGTGAGGCGGAAACACTACGAGGGAAATAATGCCCAAGGATCTGCGTAGTTTCATCGAGGCGAATGAGGATCTCATTCTTCGGGTGCCCAAAACCGTCAAACGCGACCATTTGAGCACATTGATCGTCCAGGCGAACAGTCCAGTTGTTTTCGACAATATCGAAGGGTATCCGGGCTGGCGGGTGGCGGATCTGTTTTTCCGCGACCGCGTCGCGCAGGCGGCGGTGCTCGGGACCACGCCCGACAAGGTCACAACCGTGCTTGCCGAACGGCTTGCGATGCCACCGCGCGAACCGATGCTGGTCAACGATGCGCCTCACAAGGAAATTGTGCTTACCGGAGACGAGGTCGATCTGCGTGATATACCCGGTTTCCAGCATGGCGGGCGTGATCCTGGTCCCGGCATTATCGTGATGAACATCTGCCGGGAGCCGGATGGTGGCGCGGTCAATTTTTCGTTTACCCGGATATCTCCGTTCGAGGCCCGGCGTGGGACCATGCTGATTGCCTCGTCGCCGCATCAGCGCGCAATCTACGAGATGTGGGAGGCGCAAAATGAGCCAATGCCGATGGCCTGCGTTATCGGCACGCATCCGGCATATGAAATCATGGCCAGCTACAGTGTGCCCGATCACCTCGACAAGTTCGGCGAGCTTGAGCTGGTCGGCAATCTGATTGATGAGCGCATCGAAATGGTGCCCTGTGAATCCATCCCGCTCGAAGTACCGGCGCATGCTGAGCTGGTGATTGAAGGATACGTCCTGCCGCATGAACGCCGTGATGACGGCCCGGGTCCGTCCCAGGCGCTGTACTATGTGCCGGGTGTCACACAGCAGCCGGTGTTTGAGGCCGATACCGTCACGATGCGCAAAGACCCGATCCTGCGCCAGCACAACACGCTGATGTATTCGGATCATCAACCGCTGATCTCGCTCCCCCATGAAGGACTGCTGCTCGCCCGTCTGAAAGACATGGGCCATGACGTGCGGGAGGTCATCTACGTGCCCTGGGGCGGCACGCTTACCTGCGTGGTCCAGATGATACCGAAGACAGAGGGTGAGGTCCGCAACGTGCTGACCACGGTGCTCGGCGAGCGCTGGCCGAACTGCAAGCTTGCAATTGCCGTTGATGACGATATCGACGTGACTTCTGCCGAAGACCTGGTCTGGTCGATCTCGACCCGGGTAGACGCAGCGGTTGATACCTTCGTTATTCCGAACGCCAAGGGGCACCCGATTGACCCGACCGCCCGGCAGACCGGCGACAGCCCGCGCGACGTGGTGTTCACGAAATGGGGGATCGACGCAACCAGGCCGCCCCTTCAGCATCCCGAAAGTCGCGCCCGGTTCGAGCGCACTTTGCCGCCGCATGACGGTGCGGTCGACCTGAAGGATTTTCTTGCCTGATGACCGAAACAATGCGCGCTATTGTGATCGACCGACCTGGCGGTCCGGAGGTACTGGAACTCCGCGATGACTGGCCCCGCCCCGAGCCGGTTTCCGGACGTGTGCTGATCCGTGTGATGGCGTTCGGGCTGAACCGGGGGGAGATGTATACGCGGCTGGGGCATTCGCCCTCTGTCGTATTCCCACGGGTGTTGGGGATAGAATGCGCCGGTATCGTCGAGGCCGCGCCCGGAACGGATTTCGAGCCGGGACAGACTGTTATTGCAACCACCGGCGGCATGGGCCGCGCCTATGATGGCGGCTATGCGGAATTCACGTCCGTACCGGCAGCGCATGTACACGCGGTGCAGACGGTGCTGGACTGGACCCAGCTTGCCGCTGCGCCGGAAATCTTTCACACCGCCTGGGGCGCGCTGGAGATGTCGCTCGGTATCACGGCAGGACAGACCCTTTTGATCCGGGGCGGATCGTCGGCGGTCGGGTTGGTCGCGGCGAATTACGCGAAGGCAAAGGGGCTTTCCGTCCTGTCGACCACGCGCGATCCTGCGAAGGCAGAGCGGTTGCGTGATTTCGGCGTCGACCACGTGGTGCTCGATAGCGGGAATATCGCGCCCGTGGTCAGGGAAATACTTACCGATGGTGTGGATGCGATGTTTGATCTGGTCGGCACGAAGGTGATCGACGATTCCTTTGCCTGCATCCGGCGTGGCGGGACCCTGTGTATGGCGGGATTGCTGGGGGGTGAATGGTCTATTGCTGACTTCGCGCCGGGTGCGGTCATCCCTTCGACCACGAAATTTACTTATTTTTCGAGCTCGTCCACGCCGATGCCGACGGAGGCACTTCAAGGCTATCTCGACGGGCTGGCCGATGGCCGGTATCAAATGCCATTGGACCGGGTGTTCCGGTTTGATGAAATACAGGCGGCCCATGCCTGTATGGAAGCCAATCAGGCTGTTGGGAAAATTGTGGTGTCGGTCGTTTGAAATCTCCTGTTCTTCTCGTTGCCTGCTTTTGCACCGCATTGGTCCTGACACTGCTGGGCTTCATGGCGCCCGCCGCTGTCCTTGGCGAAATTATCCGGGATTGGCAGCTGTCCAATGCGCAGGCGGGTTGGCTCGGTGGCGCGCTGTTCGCCGGGTATATCGTCGCCGTACCGGTGTTGACGGCCTATACCGACCGCATCGATCCAAAACGCATTTACCTGACCTGTGCAGCGCTTGGCGTGATCGGTAATTTCGGGTTCGGCTTCGTGGCCGACGGATTATGGAGCGGCGTGCTGTTCCGTGTCATGACCGGGATCGGTCTTGCGGGCACGTTCATGCCGGGCATGAAGGCGATGACCGACCAGCTCCCCGCCGGAAAGCCTCAGGAACGCGGCGCGACCTATTATTCGTCCTTTTTTGCGCTTGGTTCGGGGTTGTCGATCCTGGTTGCGGGCGTCATGGCCGATCTGTTCGATTGGCGCTGGGCCTTTGGGATTGCAGCGGCCGGTGGGGCAAGTGCCCTTGTGATTGTCGCGCTCGTCCTGCCAGCCCGTGAGCCGAATGTGGACGCGCGACCACCGGGCGCTGCGCTGGATTTCCGCCCGGTGTTCCGGGATCGGGCCGTGATGTCTTATGTGATTGCTTCACTCGGCGTCGCCTGGGAGGTATTTGCCAGCCGCGTGTGGCTGGTGACGTTTTTCCTGTATCTCCAATCACATCTTCCTGCCGGCGAAACGGGATGGAGCCCGGCTGTCTGGTCGACCGTCGTGGCATTCGTTGGTGTCCCCGCCGCGATGCTGATCGGTGAACTTGCGGTCCGGTATGATCGGCGCCGTATCCTGATCGGGGTGGCCGTTATCTCGTGCGCGCTCGCCATCGCCATCGGACTGACAGTTGGTGAAGGCTACGAGTTGTCTCTGGCGCTCTGTATCGTGTTCGGCATGTTTTCCTACGGCCGCAGTCCGACTACAACGGCGGGGACGATCTCCGTTGCTGATCCCAGTCGTCGCGGCAGCGCCCTGGCCGTTCAGGCTTTTATCGGGTTTTCCGGCGGTATCCTGGGACCGCTTGCATATGGCGTTGCGTTGGATGCTGCTGGTGGCAGCGGGACCGCCGCGGCCTGGGCAATTGCGATGTGCGTGATGGCAATCGGGCCGGTTCTGACTGTTCTGGCTTTGGCGACAATGCCAAGGCGTGCTGCAAAGTCCTGATTTCCTTGGGCGTTTCATTGGGACGTGAAAGTTTTCCCAAACAATTTTAACTTTCTTGTCGTCTTTAACGCTTAGTTAAGCACGCTGGCGGTCCAATGGTGTCAGAAAACAGTGACCAACCAGCGGGGACTACCTGATGACGAGCATCCAAAACCTCAATGAACGCGTAGAAAACGCGGTACAGAAATTCCATAGCTCCGAGGAGCTTCGTCGGCGCGAGAACAAATCTCTCAGCCGGATTCTTAACGATCTGCAAATCAAGTTCGAAGCCCGCTCGGCTGAGCTCGATGATTGTCAGTCGCGGATCAGGGAACTTGAGGAATCGAACGTTTCTCTGAATGCGCTCGTCTGTCAGTTGGTCGATATCGTTGAAAAATCTGCAGAAGAAGTCTCCAGCGACCCGTTGTACCGGGCGAGCGCTGCAGCGTCGGAAATCGTCGATCGTTATGTTGATGAAAATGACAGCGCGGATGAAGATGCCGGCTCAGCGGTCGTGCATCAGCTGGCGCCTGAGCAGGGCCCGCCGACCGCTTCTGCTGCAGAAGCGCTGGCTGAAGGCCGGTTTGCGGATATCGGCGATGAGTATCTGCTGGCGGAAGACCTGTACGAGAAAACCGAAGGTGCGTCTGAGTTTCCCAAGTTGGTCTTCGAGGCCGTTGCGGCAGCACGTGGAGATGCCTTGCCGCAGGCAGCTGATGAACCCGTCCAACAACCTTTGGCGGCGGACGAAGCGCCCCTGAACGAGGGCGATCTCGATATCAAGGAAATCATGGCCCGGCTTGAAATTGCCGCGGAACGGGCTGAACTGCGTGCCGATGAAACGGCGAAGCAGGATCGTGGTGGAATTGAACCGGAAGTACTGGATCAGGCCGTTGGGGGACGTGCCTGAGCCAGAGCGTAGCGTCGCGTAGCAACCCCGGCTCGATTGAGCCGGGATCGGTTCAGAGAAAGGGCGGGCCATCTGGTCCGCCCTTTTTTCGATCACCTGCACCCGGCTGGAACGGGCTAGAAAATATCCGAGCGCTCATACTGGACCGGCCAGTCTACGTTCTCCGCGCGCAGCTTGGTTGCTGCGTGCAGCGGCCAATATGGATCCGCCAGGAGTGTCCGACCCAGTACAACCAGATCGGCGCGCCCATTGGCGACAACTTCCTCGCAGAAATCCGGGCTGTGCAGCAGGCCGACGGCGGCTGTCGCTATCCCTGTTTCACGTTTGACCGTTTCCGCGAGTGGTATCTGGTAGCCCGGGTGAACAGGTATCTGCTGACGGGTGTCGTTGCCGCCCGATGAGCAATCGATCAGATCGACATCTCCCTTGGCGAAAATCCGATTTACGACGGCAACCGTGTCATCAAGGGTTAGCCCTTCTTCAACCCAGTCGGTGCAGGACAGGCGCACAAAAAGTGGCAGTTCGTCCGGCCATTCGCGGCGGATCGCCTCAATGGTCTCCATCAGGAAACGGCTGCGGTTCTCCAATGTGCCGCCATAGGCATCGGTACGCCGGTTGCTCAGCGGTGACAGGAAGCTGTGGCCGAGGTAGCCGTGTGCCGCATGCAGTTCCAGCAGCCTGAAACCGGCTTCACGTGCCCGTCTGGCAGCCTGGGCGAAATCGTCCAATACGCGGCTGATTGTGCCTTCGTCCATCGCTGTCGGTGTCTGCCAATCGGCGAAGGGCAGGGCGGATGGGCCGATTACCTGCCAGCCCTGGTCTGTATCCGCGGCAAGAGACCCCGCACCGTCCCACGGTCGGGCGGTGGAGGCCTTGCGACCGGCATGACCTATCTGCATAGCGGGGATCGCGCCCTGATCGGCAATAAAGGCGGCAATACGCTTGAATGCATCGCGCTGGCCGTCATTCCAGATGCCGAGGCAGTTCGGGGTGATGCGGCCTTCCGGCGAGACGTGCGTTGCCTCGGTAAAGACAATGCCGGCGCCGCCGACCGCCCGGCTGGCAAGATGCACGTAATGCCATTCTTCCGGCATGCCGTCGGTTGCCGAGTACTGGCACATGGGCGACATCATGATCCGGTTTTTTGCGGTAACCGAGCGGAACGTCACGGGCCGGAACAGGTGTGGATTGCGGTCGCGTTGCAGGATGCGGCGTTTGTTTTCTGACATGGCTCTCTGATGCTCGTTTAATATTCGGTGTTGATGGAAACACGTGGACCGGAATTGTCGAAGGCTGTGTCAATCGGCCGATTTTCCATCCGTGTGCTGGAAATATCGGGCGCGTGCTCCCACCTCTTCAATAACCCGTTTCTTCGAAAGGAATTGACCGTGCGTATCTCCATTACAAGGGGCGCGACAATCGTATCCCTGTTTGCCGCGTTGCTGGCTGCCCCGACAGTACTGCCTGGAACGGCTTTTGCCGAGGAAATCGGCCACGTGGATACGGCGTTCAAGCTGTTGGGGCGCAACCACCAGGTCACGGTTGAGGCTTTCGACGACCCGAAGGTAAAGGGGGTGACCTGTTTTATCAGCATGGCGCGCAAAGGCGGGCTCACCGGCACGCTGGGGATTGCCGAGGAAACCTCGGATGCATCCATCGCCTGCCGGCAGGTTGGACCGATTGCTTTCGCCGAGGCGATAGAAGGCGATGACGAGGGGGAGGAAGTGTTCAAGAAACGCCAATCCATTTTCTTCAAGCGACTGAATGTCGTCAGGTTTCTCGACGTCAGGCGCAACACGCTGGTCTATCTCGCCTATAGCGACAAGCTGATCGACGGCTCGCCGCAAAACTCGGTCTCCGCCGTCGCGATGATGCCCTGGGGAGAGCTGGCGCCGGCAAAGGTCCTCACCAAATAGCCTAGAACAGCTTTTCGGAGACAAAGGCCTGATGCGTGACCTCGCCGTCGAATGCGGGGAATCCGCCAAAGTCGTCGCGCGCTTCTGCGCGGGCAGGGGAGGCCAGGGCGGCATTCAGCGACGGTATGTCATCGAATGTCATCTGCGCGATCAGCAGGTTGCCGCCGGGGGTGACCTGAAACGGATCTGTAAAGTCAGCGCCATGATGCAGGACCAGCGAGCCGATGCCCGGAAAGCGCTGGAGAATGGGGGCGTGGCTGTTCCGGTAGTAATCGACAAACCTGTCGGGCTCGGCGGCGGAACCGTGATAGCGGACGATATAGGAAGCGGTCATTTTTTGCCTTTCATCGAAATGTTCAGAGCAAGGTAGATAATTAAGTTATCGTTTGTTGCTGGGTTTCTCAACCAATGTCTCATCGGTGGACCTCGTTCGAGGGCTATTCCGCCCCGGCGTGTGTGAGGCGCGTTGTTCTCGGCTGCTGGCGTGGCGCGGCACGGTGTCCTAACCTGTCAGGCAACAATGCAAACCAGAAACAGGGGAGATCGATGACCGGTATCGATTTTGGCATTTTCGACCATCTCGACCGACGGCCCGATACGCCGCTCGCGCAGACCTACGAAGATCGCCTCAAGCTGATCGAGGCGTATGATGCCGCGGGATTTTACGCCTATCAGATTGCCGAACACCATGCGACGCCGCTGACCGTTGCCCCGTCGCCCAGCGTCTTCCTGTCGGCGGTGGCCCAGCGTACGAAGCGGCTGAAATTCGGCCCCATGGTCTACGTGCTGCCGATGTATCACCCGCTGCGCCTGGTCGAGGAAATCTGCATGCTGGACCAGTTTTCCGGCGGGC
>CAJQLI010000209.1 GCA_905479125.1 uncultured Alphaproteobacteria bacterium
TGCTAGCCGAGGCCATGGGCGGCACCGAGCGAAAATTCGCCGTCCTGATGACGAAGCGCGCGCGCTCTCTCGGCATGAAGGACACCACGTTCAAGAACGCATCCGGCCTTCCCAATCGCGGCCAGCTCAGCACTGCCCGCGATATGGCGATCCTGGCGCGCGCCGTCCTGTACGGTCACCCGAAAATGTACCATCACTTTTCGCGCAAGAGCTTCAAGTACAAGGGCCGCACATACAAATCCCACAACCGGCTGATGTCCCGCTACCAGGGCATGGACGGCATCAAAACCGGCTACATCCGGGCGTCAGGCTTCAATCTTGTGGCCTCGGCCAGACGTGACGGCAAGCGGGTCATTGCCGTCGTGTTCGGTGGCAAGACATCCAAGACCCGGGACCGCCAGGTAGCGCGCCTCCTCGACAGAGGGTTTGCCTCTCTTGAGACCGTCGTTGCGAAATCCGGAAAACCGAAGAATTTGCCGGCATCGAACGTCCGCCCCAAGTACCGCTCGGTCGGCAAGGCCAAACAGGTTGCCAAGGCCCCTGCACGCCCGCCCGTGGTTAACCCGGCATCCGGTCAGATCAGAAGCTGGGCGATACAGGTCGGCGCCTATAATCGGTACGGTCCGGCGCACCTTGCGGTCACCCGCGCCGCGCGCGCCGTCCCCAGCCTTCTCGGTAACAAGTTCCGGATCGTCCGCCAGAAAAGCAAGACCCGCCGCGGATTGCAGATATACAAGGCCCGGCTGCTGGTCCCGACGGAATCAAAGGCACGAAATTCCTGCCGCGCGCTGAAGCGGCGGAAAATCGACTGCATGGTGATCTGGATGGGCCCGAGGTCTTAAACGAGCCGGCATAACCCGGCGACGCTTTATTCCCGCCTTTCAGACAGGGCTCCCCCGCTGTATCCGGCTGAGGAAAGCTCGTTTATGCCGTTTTTCCCAGTGTGACAGCGACCACGGTCGGCCTGTCGGATGGCAATGCCGCGAGCCCACGAATACCGACGCGTTTGCATCCGATGAAAGGATGAGCGTCTTGAGGGTATATTCCGGCCCCTCGAAAGATATGAGCGAATCCGTGACAGCTTTCCCGGTGCCAGCCGCAAAAGATACCTCGAGGCCTTCGACCGACGCCGCTGCAGATGGGACCACAACCGGATAGCTCCGTCCCCGCAGCCCGACCCGCTGCCAGCCCGGTAGCCGGGCATCCGAGACAAGCTCGTCTGCCACATAATTTCCAAGGACGGCCGCCCGGACATCTCTGTCCATCAGCGTACCGTAGAAAAAGAAAGTCGTCATATCAGGCGCTCCGTAAATCGAGCGCTATTTGCAGAAGACGGATGACCGATCTCCAGAAGGCCAAAAGCCAGGCCTCTAAAAAGCAGGTGGCTCGATCCCGCTGAGACGAACCTGTGCCGCCAGCGCATCCTTGAGCCGCTGCAAGCCCTCTTCGGTCTCGGCCTCGCAGCGTGCAACCAGAACATCCTGCGTATTCGATGACCGCAAAAGCCACCAGCCATCTTCGGTCAGGACACGCACGCCATCGATATCGGACACGTTCGCGCCTTCCGCTGCCAGCCGGTCACGTACTTCGTCGACGACCACGAATTTACGCTCTTCCGAACAGGGGAAGCGCAGCTCCGGCGTATTCAACGGTTGCCGCAGGCTCCGGCGGATATCTGCCAGACTGTCATCGCGCTGGGAAAGGCATGCCAATAGCCGGATCGCCGCATACAGGGCGTCGTCATAGCCGAAATACCGGTCGGCAAAGAATATATGCCCGCTCATCTCGCCCGACAGGAGCGCACCTGTCTCAGCCATCTTCGCCTTGATCAGCGAGTGTCCGGTTTTCCACATCAGGGGATTGCCGCCCATCTCCGCGATCTGATCGAAGAGGACCTGGCTTGCCTTCACGTCGGCGATAATCGTCGCCCCCGGATGGGCCGCCAATACGTCCGCAGCCCAGACGACCATCAGCTGGTCGCCCCAGAGGATTTCGCCGTCACCATCGACCACGCCGATACGGTCGCCGTCCCCATCGAACGCAATACCGAGATCGCATTTCTCAGCAAGCACGACGTCCCGAAGCTGCTGCAGGTTTTCGACGACCGTCGGGTCCGGGTGATGAACCGGGAACATGCCGTCGATACGCTCGTTGAGCAGGATATGCTGGCCCGGAAGTTCCGCGCAGACCTTGACCATTGCCTCACCGGCAGAGCCGTTGCCCGCATCCCAGGCGACTTTGAGCTCCCGCCCGCTTTTGTAATCCTGCAGGACCCGGTCGACATAGCGGTCGAGCATCGGCTCGACGCGATCAGACCCGGTGCCGGAGGCATAATCCGCGGCCGCGGCAATCGTGCCCAGCCCCTGGATATCATCGCCATAGAACGGCTTGGGGCCGCTCATCATCTTGAAGCCATTATAATCCGGCGGGTTATGCGAACCGGAAACCATGATACCGCCGGCAGCATCCAGTATATTCACCGCGAAATACAGCATGGGCGTCGGTCCGAGCCCGACACGGATGGCTTCAAGGCCGCAGTCTTTCAGGCCGTCGACAACTGCCTGCTCCATATCGGGTGAACTGAGGCGTCCGTCATAGCCGACGCAGACCGTTTTCCCGCCATTGCGGGCAATCCCGGTCCCGAACGCACGACCGATCGCATAGGCGTCATTGGCCGATAACGTCTTGTCGATGATGCCGCGGATATCATATTCGCGCAGGATCGTCGGATCGAACGTATGTGCGCTGCCCCGGGTCATGCGCTGGCCGCTGCCAGCACGGGCTCGCGCCCAACGCTGTAATAATCGAACCCGGCTTTGATAATTTCATCGGGCTTGTAGATATTCCGCAGGTCGATCATTAGCGGGGCCGATAGCAGCCCCTTTACACGCTCCAGGTCGAGCAGCCGGAATTCATTCCATTCGGTCACGATGGCGAGCGCATCTGCGCCCTCCATGGTTTCATAGGCATCGCCGCAAAAAACCACATTCGGCAGCATTTCCTCGGCCTCCTTCATACCCTGTGGATCGAATGCCCGGACCGTTGCCCCCGCCTTTTGCAGCGCCGGCACGATCGCAAGGCTAGGGCTGTCGCGCATGTCGTCGGTATTCGGCTTGAACGTCAGTCCCAGAACCGCAATCGTCTTACCGTCCACCGATCCGCCGCAACCGGCAATGATCTTATCGGCCATCTGGCCCTTGCGGTCCTCGTTGACCTTTACCACGGCTTCGATGATGTGAAGCGGCGCATCGTAATCGCGGGCGGTCTGGACCAGCGCCAGTGTATCCTTCG
>CAJQLI010000210.1 GCA_905479125.1 uncultured Alphaproteobacteria bacterium
GGGCGCGGTTACGGTTGAACCTGAGAAACTGCCGGTCACGACGCAATCGGTCCAACTTATCGCCGACTGAAGCGACTGAATAACGGGTCTACTGCTTTGCCCGAACCCTCAGAGCGCGCTATTCTCATACAAACAGGAGGTGCCGCGTGTTCGCGAAAGTCATAGGCGTCGTAACGGCCATCATAATTTTTCTGCTCTATTTCAAATGGCGCAGCGCCGATCCGGTCCTTGAGACAATGATTGGCATTCTGTTGTCATTGCTCGCTGGTTTCTGGGCGTGGTGGGCAACAGAGCGCCGACAGCAACGGATGCGCGAAGACAGGGCGGTAACGAAAGATGGAGATACGAGTTCGTGAGTGATATCGAGGGGCGGAAACGCCAACATATCGATGCTGTGCTGAATGAAGATGTTTCATCCAAAGGGCTGACCACTGGCTTTGAAGACTATCGTTTTGACCACGTCGCTCTTCCGGAAACGGATCTCGATGGGACAGACCTGACGACTTCGCTTTTCGGGAAGCGACTTGCCGCACCGCTGCTGCTTTCCAGCATGACCGGCGGCACCGGTATCGCGCGCAATATCAATCTTCATCTGGCCGAGGCGGCACAATCGCTCGGCATCGCGATGGGGGTCGGTTCCCAGCGGGCTGGTCTCGAACATCCTGATTTTGCGGAAACGTTCAGTGTCCGGTCAGTCGCGCCGGATATTCTGTTGTTTGCCAATTTGGGCGCCGTTCAGCTTAATTACGGATACACAGAGGACCACGCGCGCAGGGCTATAGATATGATCGGAGCAGATGCCCTGTTCCTTCATCTGAACCCGCTCCAGGAAGCGGTTCAGGCGGGGGGTGACCGAAACTGGGTAGGGCTGTTAGATAAAATTGAAGCCGTCGTCTCTGCGCTGGACGTTCCTGTCGTGGCGAAGGAAGTCGGCAACGGTATTTCCGCTGATGTTGCGCGGCGCCTGGTCGATATCGGTGTAAATGCAATCGACGTTGCCGGCTCAGGGGGCACGAGCTGGAGTGAGGTTGAGGCTTACCGCCAGACCGATCCGCTTGTCCGCCGCGTTGCCCATGCCTTCGCGGGGTGGGGCATGCCGACTGCGACTACCCTGCGGGAGGTTGTTGCTGAAATTCCGGGTGTGCCGGTTTTCGCTTCCGGCGGGATCCGAACGGGGATAGATGCGGCGAAGGCAATACGGCTCGGGGCATCGCTTGTCGGCATGGCAGCGCCGACGCTTGGCTCCGCGCTGGAGACCGCAACGGCGGTTCGCGACAACATGACCGCGACGATTGAGGAGCTACGTATCGCAATGTTTTGCACGGGAAGCCAAAACCTTGAGGCGTTGAGGTCTGCGAAAATGAGGGATTTGCGAAAAGGAGAGCTTTTGTGAGTTCAAAGAAGGCCCCCCCGCCGCCGCAGCCGGAACGCGAGGTGGGAGAGAAGGCCGTTCGTCCGTGGGATGCGGCGACGATCATTATCTGGCGCAGAAACCGGCGACGGATAGAGGTGCTGATGGGGGAACGTCACCGGGCGCACAAGTTTTTGCCGCATCGATACGTTTTTCCGGGCGGGCGCGTCGATCCCTCTGATGCGCGTGTTCGTGCCGGGAGCGAACTGGAGCCGGCTGTCGCAGCCCAGTTGACCCGTACGACCCGAAATGGCCGGGCGCGGTCGATCGCGATTGCGGCGATCCGTGAAACATTCGAGGAAACCGGTTTAATCATTGGTGCGGATGACCCGTTGCCGCATCGGCCGCCGCCCAATGGGTGGGACACATTCTTCGGTCAGGGGTATGCACCCGCACTCGACCGTCTGGACTACATCGCGCGTGCTATTACGCCGGTATTCCGGCCAATGCGTTTCGATGCCCGGTTTTTCATGGTTGAAGCGCAGGACGTGGCCGGTGATCTGCAGGGGTCGGGTGAACTGGAAAACCTGGACTGGATTCCGATCAAGGATACGCAGGATTTCGAACTTGCCCTGGTAACGCGCAATGTTCTCTCTTACGCGGAGAGCCTTATTCTGGAGCCACCTCGTCAGTCGGCGAGCCGTAAAATTCCGTATTTCAAGCATTTCCGTGGCGGGCATCTGCAAATAATGCAGTAGGAGGCGGACAGGGTCAGGGGGCTTCGCCTATCCGGTCCTGAATACCCACCTACATGATCATGACGTCGGGTCGTATCAGCGCCAGCCGACGCAGCAGGTAGGTCCATCCGCGGCCGAACGCTTTGTCGTTGAACAGAAATTGCTTGGTCCGTTCGCTGCCTTCGGCGGATGGGGGAGAAATTGTGCCGGCGGCTTTTGCCATCAGCAGCATCTCCGCTTCCTTTTCCATCGTATCGGCGAGGATGACCGCAGCCGGTATGGAAGAGGCCGCCGTGAGCAATCCATGGTTCTTCAGCACCATGCATGATTTTTCCTCCAAGGCGCGCGCCATTGCTTCGCCGGGGCCTTTGCCGAGCGCCACGCCATCATCTTCATCGAACAGCACGCATTCATTGTGCAGTCGTGAGCCGCCCTGGGTAATCACTTCGATGTTTTCACCGAGTGCGCTGAGGGCCGTGACGTGTTTGGCATGGGTGTGAAGGATACATGTCACATCTGGTCGGGCCGCGTAGATCCGGGTGTGAATATGCAGCGTCGGGTTAATGTCGACGTTTTCGCCGGACAGCACGTTCAGTTCGAAATCGGCCTCGTGGATAAGATCGGGGGTTACTTCGCCGAAGCCGAAATTGTGGACATGGAAATAGAAAGTCTCTGCTCCCGGCAGGCGCGCCGTAAGATGACTGCCCATACCGCTCGGCTGGCCAAGCATATCGACGATATGAAAGGCGAACAGGAGTTGCTGGCGGAGAGAGGCTGCCTCATCGCCGGGGGCGACTTCACGGATATTGGGCATACGAATGATCTGACCGGACATCTTGGAACTCCTGCTTGTGTGTCTATTTCTTGACGAGTTTGAGCTTGCGGTTGAGGACCGTGACGGCCTCTTTGAGCGACTCGCTGCTTTTCAGCTTTTCACGGCCATGAAACACCACGAACTCTGTTTTCCCGCCATTGGTCTGGTGCTTAATCACGGTAAAAGCCGGTTGCCGGCTGTTATTCCGATAAATCAGGAAGGCGGCCATGCTTGGATCATGGCGGATTGCATAATCCTTCCACTCTCCGCTCATCACCCGCCGACTGTAAACGGTCAGAAGCTGATCGAGTTCCCGCTTGTTAAAGCATATATCGGGCTTGAAGCGCCGGTTGGCGTTTTTGTAGTCCGAAAGGCTGACGACAGTGACCATCGGCGCGGGTTGAACCCCTGATTCTTACGGTAAGGAGACACCAATTATCCCCATTTCAGGCGTTTCGTCCAGTCGCATCGGGTAATCGTCCCGTTTCGAGGGGCGGGTTATTCCAATTCTCACAGAGACGCCGCTAAATATTTAATTCAAAAGCGAAAATGGTTGTTTGCTACCGTTCCAACGCCCCGGTATCTTACCGGCCATTTTCAGGAAAAGTGCGGAGCTGCCCCGTGGGCGATATATTTCGTGAAGTCGATGAAGAACTAAAACAGGAACGCTACGAAAAGCTGTGGCGTTCCTATGGTAAATACGTGATCTGCGGCGCCGTCTTGGTCGTCGCCGCCGTCGCAGGCTGGAAAGCCTGGGAGAGCCACCGGACCGACCAGCGTTTTGCTGAGGGTCAACGGTTTGCCGTCGCCGCTGCGCTGATGCAGGAAGGAAAAGCCGCGGATGCGTCTAACGCATTTGCTGCGCTGGCTGCCGATGCCGGGTCCGGCTATGGCATTCTTGCGCGGTTCTATCAGGCATCCATCATTGCCAAGGGTGGCGATGCCGCCGGCGCGATCACCGTTTATGACGGTATTTCTGCAGACAGCTCGGCGCCGGATTCCCTGCGGGATCTTGCCGTGGTCCTCGGCGCGCTTCAGGCGCTTCGTGTTCCGTCAATCGATGCGACGGCAATTGAAGCCAAAGTTCAACCGATGAGCGGTGCCGGAAAGGCTTATCGGCATATCGCGCTTGAGATCCTGGCACTGACGGCCCAGCGGTCTGGCGATATGGACAAGGCGCGTGCGAATTATCGGGCAATCGTCGATGATGCAGCATCTCCGCCGGGTATTCGTGCCCGTGCGTCCCAGATGCTGAATATCCTCGGCGGGTCCTGATCAGGAGTCGGATAGT
>CAJQLI010000211.1 GCA_905479125.1 uncultured Alphaproteobacteria bacterium
GACCGGGGATGCGCATCTTCAGGCCTTTGAGGTCGTCAGCGGAATTGATTTCCTTGCGGAACCAACCGCCCATCTGGACGCCCGTGTTGCCGCACATCAGGCACTTCAGGCCGTAGTTTCCGGCAAGTTCGTCCCAAAGCTGCTGACCGCCGCCAAAGCGGATCCAGGCATTCATTTCGGTATAGGTGAATCCGAACGGCACGGCGGTGAAATACGCCCAGCCCGGATGCTTGCCTTTCCAGTAGTAATCAGCGGCGTGGTAGGCCTGTGCATTGCCGGAAGCGACAGCGTCGAACGAATCGAATGCGCCGACCCGTTCACCGGCAGCAAAATACTGAACCTTGATGCGGCCTTCCGACAGGTCTTCGATCCGTTTTGCGGCGCGCTGAGCACCTGTTCCCAGACCCGGGAAGTCGCGCGGCCATGTGGTGACCATTGTCATCTCGATACGCTTCTGAGCGACCGCGGGGGCCGGGAAGCTTGATGCTGCGGCTACAGTCGCGCCGGCACCGGCGAGAGCGGCTCCCTTGATAAATGACCGGCGATCAGCGGTCTTCGCTTTGCCAGCCTTCTTTGTGATTGATTTTGTCATTTGTGTTTATCTCCCTAAGTTGGATTTTTTCAGTTCCCACCCAAAAGGATCAATAGGATCCATATCTTCATAATAGATTTGTTATGCGGCTGGTGCAACGGACGATGCGCAAGGTGCATGGCAACTTTCAGAGCTTTTTGACTGTCCAGCCATCGTTGCCAAGGACCTCAAGCGGTTGGAAACGGGCCTTGTAGGCCATCTTGTCGGAACCATTGATCCAGTACCCGAGATAGACATAGGGCAACCCAAGTGTGCGGGCGTATTCGACCATCCAGAGGATCATGAATGTCCCGAGGCTGCGCCGCCCCATATTGCCGTCGAAGAAGCTGTAGACGGCTGAGAGCGAGTCTTCCATTCGGTCCATCAGCATGACGGCAAGAAGGCTGCCTTCGTCATCGCGGAATTCGACCGTCCTTGATTTGACCGGGGTGTCTTCCACCATCGAGCGATAGTCATTGAAGGCCATTCCCGACATATCGCCACCTTCGTGACGCGCCTGTTGATAGGCGGAGAACAGCCGGTATTGTTCGACGGTCGCGATCGCGTCCATGTCGTCGACCGTGATGTCCGAATTGGTGGCCATAACCCGGCGGAAAGACTTGGTCATTTCAAAATCGTGGGCAGCAATACGTGCAGGTATACACGCGTTGCAGGTTGGGCAGGCGGGCCGATAGGCAAGGTTATGGCTGCGCCTGAAGCCCGCGCGTGAGAGACGCTCGTACAATTCTTCAGCATTATTTCCGGTAAGGTCTGTAACGACCTTCCTTTCCGTCTGCCCTGCGATGTAGGGGCACGGGAGCGATCGCGTACCGAAGAAAAACCTGTCGGGACGGGTAAGTTGCTGGTTCATTGATAACTCGAGCGCCGGGAAATATTCATACCGCGCAAATATAGAACTTTATGGCATCAGGGAAAAGTTTTCCGCGAATATTGGTAAAAATCGCGGTGTTATCGTCGACTGTTATTCCGGGAAAGAACGCGCCTATTTAAGTCGTGGGCCGCTCCAGTCGCGCCGAAAAGACGGATCTGGTGCAGGACCTTTTGCCGGCGCGGGAGCCTTCGCCTCCGCGGCACCCTTGGATCCTGGAACTTTCAGGTCCTTGCCGGCTTCTCTGAGGACGACAATTGCGATCCGCCGGTTGCGGGCGTCTTTTGGGTCGTCTTTGATCAACGGTTCGGTGGCTTCCTTACCGGTGACATGAGAAATTTTTTCCTTTTTCAGGCCGCTTTCGACCATAACGCGACGGCTTGCCAGGGCGCGATTCGACGATAACTCCCAGTTGCCGTATCCGCGCCGGCTGCCGCGAAACGGTGTTGCGTCGGTATGACCGGACAGCGATATCTTGTTTGGCAACTTCTGGACGACCTGGGAGATTTTCGCCAGCAGCTTGCGCGTCGTTTCCGGCATCCTGGAACTGCCGCTCGCGAACATCGGTTTGCCCTCCTGGTCCACAATCTGGATGCGAAGCCCTTCGGGTGTCTGGTCTATCACCAGGTGTTTCTGAAGATCTTTAAGCTCGGGTGTATCCTGAATAGCCTGTTTGATCTCGGCTTCCGCCTTCTCGAAATTTTCCGCTTCGAGCTTGGCGATTTCTTCCTTTAATTCTTCTTCGGAAAGGTTGGCGGTTTTGTCGGGGTCGTCGTCTTCAACGGCACCGCCACCTTCATCTTCGGCTTCACCGTCTTGCGCACCACTGGTGGGCCGCAACTCCAGGGAGACACTGGGAACCGCTGTTCGCGATGTCATGGCGCCGGGAGATGATACGGCTGCGCCGCCGAGAAGTCCGCCCGCGCCACCGGTGGTGTTGGAAACGGTGGAGGGGGAAAAGTATTCGGAGATTCCCTGCTTCTGATCTTCGGTGGTCGCGTTTAGCAGCCACATCAGCAGAAAGAAGGCCATCATCGCCGTCACAAAGTCGGCATAGGCCACTTTCCAGGCACCGCCATGATGACCGTGGCCGCCTTTTACGACCTTCTTGATGATGATCGGCGCGAGTTCGTTTGCTGCTGCCATGAGGGGCTCTTATCTCCCGGAAGCCTATGCGGGAGCCGGTAGAGCAGAGGTTGCTTCTTCTACCTCGTAGAACGTCGGACGAACGTCGGATTCCAAGGATTTGCGCGCAAATTCGACGCACACGGCGGGAGCATATCCATTGAGATAGGCGAGTATACCGGACTTCATGCACTGATAATATTTGGTTTCCGCTTCGTGAACGGTACCCAGGACCTGAGCAATAGGTCCGACCATGCCATACGCGACGAATACGCCGAGGAACGTTCCCACAAGCGCGCCACCGATCAGCTTGCCGAGAACTTCCGGCGGTTCACTGATGGAGCCCATGGTTTTGATAACGCCGAGCACGGCCGCAACAATACCCAGCGCGGGCAGGGCGTCCGCCATTGCTTGAATAGCTGCCGCAACCCGATGGTTTTCATGATGGTGCGTCTCGATTTCTTCATCCATCAACGCTTCCATTTCGTGCGCTGTCTCGCTGCCGAGGCTCATCATGCGGAGGTAATCACAAACGAACTCGACGGCATGATGGTTATTGTGAAAAGACGGAAACTGGTTAAAGAGGTCACTCTCATCGGGGTTTTCGATGTGCGATTCGAGCGTCAGCATCCCCTTGGAGCGCGCCATCTTGAATATCTGATACTGCACGCTGAGCAGTTCGATATAGTCTTCTTTTTTATAAGCGGGCCCCTTGGCGGCCTTGCCCACACCCTTGCCTAGCTTGCCGATAACGCTCTTCGGGTTACCGATGATGACGGCGCCAATCGCAGCGCCGACGATGATGACGACTTCGAAGGGTTGCCAGAGAACAGCTAGTTTCCCGCCCATCGCTACATAACCGCCGAGAACGCAAACGAAAACCGTTACGATGCCGATAATTACGAACATTGATTGCCTCAGGTTTCAGGTTCCCCTGCATCATGGCGGTGCTTAGTTAATTTCCTGTAAAATCATATGTGTCTGCCAAGGGGGCGACGGACCGTCACAAATCCGCTATGCATGTGGTCAATTCGTTTATTCAATAGAGGGTTCACTATGCCTGCCAATGTCGTCACCGTCGAAGCTCTTCAAGAACGCCTGAGTGCGAATCCGTTCAATGCCTGGATGGGACTGGAAATCCAGTCTCTGACAGAAGAAGAACTGGTTGTTTCCCTGAAATGGCGCGAGGAAATGGTGTCGAATCCCAAGGCGAAATATACCCATGGCGGTATTCTGGGCGCTCTGGTCGACACAGTCGCCGATTTCATGATTGCCGCGAAGGTAGGCATGCCGGTTCCGACAGTGGATATGCGGGTTGATTATCACCGTGCGGCGATGCCGGGTGATCTGAAATGCGTTGCGCGGGTCGTAAAATTGGGCGGAACCAATTCGGTTGCCGAAGCCTATGTCTACGATGGTGATGAAAAACTGATCGCCAGCGGACGTGGCACGTATTTTACGGCCGCGGCAAAACCCAAAGAGTAACCGTCCGGTGAAGCGCCTGCCATTAACTGTCTGCACGGGGGATTACGATCGGGTCCGCGCGCTGGCGGACGGGCGCATCGGGATTGAGGGTTGCGACGTCAACTACGTGACGATGAATCCCGAACAGGCATTCTATCGCGCCTGGCATAATCAGGAATTCGATGTCACGGAGTTGTCCGGCTCAAGCTATATCCTCGCGAAATCGACGGACTGGGACGACTATATCGCTGTGCCGGTTTTCCCGTCTCGCATGTTCCGTCATTCGGGCATCTATGTTCGCAAGGATGCCGGAATTCTGTCTCCCGAGGACCTGAAGGGCCGCGATGTCGGTATCCCGGTATATGCCATGACGGCAGCGTTATGGATTCGCGGGTTTCTGCAGGACGACTATGGCGTGGCGCCGGCGGATATCCATTGGCGCACGGGTGGGCTGGAGGAAGGTGGGCGGCGGCCGAAGTTTGCCCCCAATGTTCCGCCTGAAATCCGGGTCTCGCAGATAGGCGATGACGAGACGCTGTCGGCAATGCTCGATAGCGGCGAGATCACGGCGCTTGTATCCGCGCGCGAGCCATCCTGTTTTGGTCAGCATAACCCGGACATCGTTCGGCTTTTTCCGGATTTCAAGACTGCCGAGCGGGAGTGGTACGCGCGATCAGGGCTTTTCCCCATCATGCATGTCCTGGCGATCCGGCGCACACTAGCGGAACGCGAACCCTGGCTCGCGACGAGTGTTCTCAAAGCATTTATTCAGGCGAAAGACCAATGCCTGAAAGAGATGTCGGATGTGACGGCACTGGCGGTTTCCATGCCATGGATTGCAGCAGAACTGGCTGAGACGCGGGGCCTTATGGGCGACGATATATGGCCCTATGGTTTTAAGGAAAACTACAAAGAGCTGGAAACCATGTGTCGTTGGTCCTTTGCGCAGGGAATTTCCGCGCGTCAGATGGATCCAACGGAACTGTTTCATCCGGCCACGCTTGATCGGGCGAGGATTTAAGAAAGATGAGCAAGGATTTGATGCTGGTCGGCAGCATTCCCTACGAGACGACCGAACAGGTATTCGAGACGTTTGGCGCAGGGTTGGGACAACACCTTGCAGCCGTTCCGGATGGCGAGGTCGGCCCCCGCAGGCACTGGATCAGCAAGGTGCATTACCAGGTGATGGCCGGTCATCCGGAGTTCGAAATTCTGCGGCGGCCCGAATACGATAACGGGGCAGAGCGTCTCAATCCGCGCGGCCCCGGCGATAGCTGGCTGTTCAGGGTAAAAGAGGGCGTCGAGAGGGTACGTTTCGGTGATCCGGGCTGGCGGCTTGGCTATGCCCGGGACGCGCTCAACTCCTATTTTGTTTTTCGGACCCTCCGCGAGAAAGGCGTCCTCGCAGCCGATCTCCGTTTCCAGGTATCTATCCCGTCGGTGAACAGCGTGATCGCGCCGCGTGTGTTTCCGACACCGGGTGATCTCGACAAGATCAAGCCGGGATACCAGGAAGCCGTCCATGCCGAGCTCCGCACGATCGTCGATAATATTCCGGCCGAAGACCTCGCGATCCAGTGGGATTGTGCAACGGAAATGATGGACGGCTATGGTGCGCTCGAAGGCTTCGACCCGGAGACGGCAATCGACCGCAATGTCGCGCAGTTCGAGGCCATGTGTCCCGATATTCCGGAATATGCCGGGCTCGGGTTTCATCTGTGTTTCGGCACACTCGGCGGCTGGCCGCGCTTTGCGCCGGATGACCTCAGCGGTGCCGTGAAAATGGCCAATGCGTTCGTTGAACGTTCTGGGCGCCGGGTGGACTGGATCCATATTCCGGTTCTGGATCGAAGCGATGATGCTTTCTTTGCGCCGCTTGTCGATCTTCGTCCTGCGGGTGCCAAGATTTATCTCGGTATGATCCATAACATGGCCGGTTTCGCGGACAGGCTCGCAACGGCGCGCAAGTATCTGCCGGAATTCGGTCTCGGCGCGTTCTGCGGATTCGGGCGCGAAGCGCCCGATACTCTGCCGGGTATTCTTGGGGATCATCTGAAAGCGGCGGAGATCGCAGGGTTCTGAATATTTCCCCTCTTTGGAGTGCCCCCGTTTCCCAATGGCGGACAATCCATTAGTATCGACTGGCAGGCTGCTTTAGCGGCTAAAATCAAAAGGTAACGGACAGTTCTATGGCGATGGATCAGAGAGAATACCGCAACGCAGTGGGTTGTTTTGCGACAGGTGTAACAATTGTCACGACACTCGATCACGACGGAGAGAAAATCGGCATTACGGCCAATTCGTTTTCGTCTCTATCGCTTGACCCGCCTTTGGTTCTGTTCTGCGTCGATGCCAAGATCAACAGTTTCGAGGCTTTCGAATCCTGCCGTCATTTCAACATCAACGTGCTCGGCGAAGATCAGATGGACATGTCTAATAACTTCGCCCGCTCAAGCGAAGACAAGTGGGATGGCGTCGAGCATGGTTATGGCGAAAACGGATGCCCTGTGTTCGATGGTTCGGTGGCTGTTCTTGAATGCGACAAGCATGCCATGTACGAGGGCGGTGACCATCTGATAATGGTCGGTGAGGTCAAGAAGATGACCTATCAACAGGGCGAAAGCCGCCCGCTGCTGTATTTCAAGGGTGGATACGCCAAGCTGGCCTGATCGGTCAGGCCGACCCGTAATTTGTTCCCAGAATGCGGGCCGGGAAACCGCCGTCGGCCAACCCTTCGGCGATCCGATGGCCGTCGCCGCCGTTTCGAACTTCGATAAGAACCTCGATCTGGGCAAGCCGGACGGGGACGTCGCGGTACTAGCGTTCGTGCTCGACCTCGACGATGTTTCCGCCGAGTTCCGCAATTAATGTGGCGACGGTTGCAAGATTGCCGGGCAGATCGCTGATCTGGACACCAAGTCGCACCAGGCGCCCCGACCGGACCAGTCCGCGCATCAAATCGGATGACAGCAGTCGCGTGTCGATGTTGCCGCCTGAAATCAACAGGGCTGTCCGTTTGCCGGCAAAGGCGTCCGGGTTGGCCAGCACCGCGGCGAGCGGCACCGCACCCGCACCTTCGACAACCTGTTTCTCAATCTCCGACAACATGTGTATGGCGGATTCAATATCGTCTTCCCGCACGATATCGACCCGGGCGATGTGTTTCCGGGCGATTTTTAGCGTGCGTTCACCCGGCGATTTGACAGATATTCCGTCCGCAATCGAGTAACCGCCGGTCCGTCGGTCTGTTTCGCCAAAAAGCGCATTCCGCATCGACGGATACATTTCCGTCTCCACTCCGACGATTTCGATCGCGGGATTGATGTCTTTTGCGGCAACCGCACAACCTGCGATCAGGCCGCCGCCGCCGACGGGGACCACAAGCGTGTCTATATCGGGCCGGTCTTCCAGAATTTCGAGCGCCGCCGTTCCCTGGCCGGCTATGATCCGGTCGTCGTCATAGGGGTGGATAAAAATCGCCCCGGTTCGGGAGGCTATTTCCAGCGCGTGCGCCGCGGCTTCAGCGACTCCCGGCCCGTGCAGAACAATTTCGGCACCCAGTTTTTCCGTCCCGGTAATCTTAACCAGCGGCGTCGATACCGGCATGACGATTGTCGCATCAAGGCCAAGCCGGGCGGCATGCCATGCAACGGCCTGTGCGTGGTTGCCGGCCGATGCCGCCACGACCCCTGCAGCGCGCTCCCGTGCCGTCAGTGACAGGATTTTGTTCAATGCACCCCGGTCTTTGAAAGACGCCGTGTATTGCAGGTTTTCGAGTTTGAGCCAGATTTCGGTCCCGCAGATATCGGACAGCGTGCGGGAATGAACTAACGGCGTGCGCTCGATGCCATCCGCGATGGCGCCAGCCGCAACGCGGATATCTGCAGCCGTTACCGTCATTTTGCCGGGGTCAGTCTGGTAATGCCCATGGACCCTTTTATCGCGTCTGCGCGGGTTTGCGGTATTTTTATGTATTTCCCGTCACGCCAGTCCTTCGCGGTATTCGCATAAAGCGGCGATAGCGGATTTCCCGATGGGCCGGTCGCGGTCGCAAATCGTGAGTTCGCAAGATCGGAAAGATCATACACCGCGCGGTATCCCGGCCCGTGAATACTGGCAAACGGGGCTTTCGGATCATTGATGCGGGACTGGGCCCGGTTGACCGTATAGGGGCCGCCATCACTTTCGATCCGGATGTCGGAAAGCCGCCTGAGCACGGGAATTCGGCCGAAAAGAGGGTGGCTGAACACTGCCTTATGCGCTTCTCCCCAGCGCCAGCGCGTCATATCCCGGCCGTATTGTTTTTCCAGTGATGCAATTGCGCTATCCAGCGCGCCGGAGACGATATTCCGGCAGTTTTCATTTGAAGCAAAGAGTAAAAACGTGCTGAGTCGATGAGGGCAATACGCAATCTAATGAAATACGAATCCCTTTATTTAGCTTTAAATAGAGCAG
>CAJQLI010000212.1 GCA_905479125.1 uncultured Alphaproteobacteria bacterium
GCGCCGGGTTTTTTGTTTGTCGGGGGCAACATCTACGAATCCTTCGGATAGCCGCCTCCGCGAGCGGGATTATCTAGCCGCCTGAAACCTCGGCCAGAAACACCAGCGTCCGTTCCCGTGCTAGCGTGGCGGCCTCGGCGTGATAGCGAACCGGGCGGGTGGCGTTGTCAAAGCCATGCTGGGCACCGGGATAAACGTACCAGCGCGGTTCTGGGCGTTTTTCGCGGAAAGCTGCCACATCGGTGGGCGGCACAGCCGTATCCATATCGCCGACATGGCATATGACAGGGCAGTTAGGCACCTCTGCCGGGTAGTCACACATGTCGGAGCCGTAATAGATAACGGCTCCATCAAACCCGCCGCGGCACGCCGCGAGCCAGGAGACGGTCCCGCCGAAACAGTACCCGGTTATGACAGTCGCCACGCCCGGAGACTTTCCGCGCAGGTATGCGGCTGAGGTTCCGACATCCATCATCGTATGAGCGTGATCAGTGCGGGCGGAAAGCTCCTTGCCGAGCGCGCTGCCGGCGTCGTCATACGGCGAGGTGAGGCCGGGTTCAAACCGGTCGAACAGCGCTGGCGCCAGGGCGATGTAGCCATCCCGAGAATACGCGTCGCAAACGCCCTGCAGGTAACCGTTTACGCCGTACATTTCCATTCCGACGACGATATTACCTTTCGGCTTGTCGTGCGGGACGGAAAGATAAGCTTTGAACGTATGCCCGTCAGGGGATTCAAGGTCGATAAACCCGCCCATCATTAAGCCGCAGGTCGCCACTCTGCCATGCCGCAGCCGATATAGACTTCGGGAATAGGCGTGTAATCTATCAGGTCGAAGCCCTGGCTGCCGGCAACCGCATGGGCGATCACCCAGTCGCGGACTTCCTCTGCGCCATTGCCCGTCGACGCCAGCGCGCGTTCCAGCCCGTCAGCCAGCGCGTCGTCATCGGCGTTGGTGAACAGATCGATGCAGACCCGGTCGAACGGCTCGTCTATTTCACCCATGGTCGGTTCACCGATCGAATGGCTGAGCCCGCCGGTGCCGAGGACTGCAACGCGCAGATCCCCCGGAAAACTCTCAATGGCCTTGCGCAGCATCCGGCCCCAGGCGATGCAGCGTCGCAGCGTCGGCAGGGGCTCTTCGAGCTGGTTCACGGTGATAGGCACAATCGGGAGTGCCGGGTCGATACCCATGCGCCAGAGAGGCACGCAAAAGCCGTGATCCAGCGTCAGGCGGTGGGAGATCGCCGGGTCGAAATCGCTGCGCAGCGCGGTGTCCAGCAGGTGGCGGCCGAATGCCGGGTGACCGGGCAGTGTTTTATGCGGATAGACGGGTTTCATGAACGGTTCCGGCGGGCCGTCATGTTCTTCCCCGATACCGATACAAAAGCTCGGCAGGTTGTCGATAAAGAAGTTTACCCAGTGATCCGGTGACAGTATCACGAGAACGTCCGGTTCCAGCGCTTTCAGGCGCCGGCCGGTTTCATCAAAAGCTGCCGTGAGCTTGGCCTTCGGCCCTTCGGGAAGAACGTCCCATTCGCGGGCGATCAGTGGGCCGTGAGAGGTGGCAAAGGCGCCGACGAATTCAGCCATGTTGAGTGTTTTCCTGGTTGGGGCGGGCGGCATCCGGTTTCATCGCATGCAGCCGGGCAAGCATTTCATCGTCTTTCATGCCTGAAATGCTGAAATAGAAGCGCAACAGATAGGCATTCACGTGGGGTGCGATCGCTTCAAGATTGTCGGACAGCACCGCCGCGCGCATATCGTCGCTGAGCGGGTAGTCCTGAAGAACGCTCTCCGGGTCTGCTTTCCATTTCGAAAGATTCGCGGGGGCCTGGATATCAAAGAACAGTTTGCTCAGCCAATAATCGGTCATGTTTTCTCTTTCGTCTTGTGGGCGGAGTCTAGCCGGGTTTCGGCGGTGGGCAACCCGATTTTGCGCTTTGTTGCCGATAGGGGCAGTCTGCGGGCCGGTAAACAAAGAGGAAATAGACGATGGCGCTTAAACGCATGGTACTGGAAATAGGCATGGGGAATGATCTGCATGGCGGCGATTATACGAAAGCCGCTATTCGTGCGGTCCAGGATGCCATTCATCACAGCTCACTTACGATGCTAAAATCCCTGGAAATAGCGCCGGACGATATGCATGTGGAGGTAACGGTAGGGGTTCAGGACCCGGCGGCGGTCGATATCGAGGCGGTTGCTAAAACGCTGCCCTACGGTCAGGTAACGGCCAATGCGGTAAGTGGCGGACAGGATGTGCCGACCGAAACCGGGGATGACAGGGCGGTGATAGCGACGGCGGCTATTATCGTTCGGCTCGATCTTCCCTGACTATCACCCGGTGTTCATCTATGGGAGCGCCACAAAGGCCGTGTTTTCGGCAATGTCTGCCAATCTATGTTGGTCAAGATTGCATTGATGAACATGCTTTCCGGAAAATTTACCAATCGAGTGCAGGTTGCCCGAAATCCATCCGGTATGGTTTGTCCGAAGGCTGCAGGGTTTCGCGAGAGCGATGGCGACGAAGAAATCTGCCGGAAAATACCGGGTATTGCGTGTTAGTATAAATCTGATAAAAATTAGATAAAAATTTATATAATAACTTTATTTAATGTAAATAATAAAAATTTATCCAATTTTGAATAGTCTTGGATACGATAGTTCGCCTATTTTCGATTTAATAATTGAAATTTTTAGTTCCAGAGAATAAATTTATTCTGTTAGGTGGAGTTTTTGCGTTCTTTGCGGTTCAGGATGTTCCGATAGATCGCGTTTACTGAGTAACGAGTAAAGCAAGGCAGGTAGCTATGTTCTGGAATTTCAACTTCGGCAGTTTCTTCAGCAGCTTCAACAGCTATGTCCGCAATCTCATTGAGACGATCAAAGCCCGAAATGATGGCGGGCAGCCGGAACAGGCGGCTTCTCCCAATGAGATCAATGGAAGTCGTGGGAACGACAAGCTGAATGGCGACGAGGCCGATAACCAGATGTCGGGCGGTGCGGGCCATGACCGGATGTATGGCCGCGACGGCGAAGACAATATGGATGGCGGTTCCGGTAATGACCGCATGTATGGCGGCAATGGCGCCGATACGATGGCTGGCGGCAGCGGCCACGATAAAATGTATGGCGATGCCGGTGACGACAAGCTCGATGGTGGGGCTGGTAACGACCATCTGAGTGGTGGCGATGGCAAAGACACGCTGATCGGCGGTACCGGCCATGACAAGCTATATGGTGGCGACGGCGCCGACACTCTCAATGGCGGTAGCGGCAACGACAAACTGTATGGCGGCGACGATAACGACATTCTTCAGGGTGGCGCAGGCAACGACCGGCTAACCGGTGATGCTGGAAACGACACTCTCGAGGGTGGCTCCGGGAATGATAACCTTAGTGGTGGCCGTGGCGACGACATGCTCGATGGTGGAGAAGGCCGGGATCGCATGTACGGTGGTGCCGGGGACGATACGTTTATAGTCGACAACGTGCGTGACCGGGTTTCCGAGCGTAAGGGCGAAGGTACAGATACGGTGGAATCGTCTGTCGACTGGTCTCTCCAGAATAATATTGAAAACCTTACCCTGACCGGTAACGCCGATATCGACGGCAAGGGTACGTCCCAGGACAACGTCCTGACCGGCAATACAGGTGATAACGTTCTCACCGGAGGCCGTGGCAACGATACCTTTGTCTTCAACTCAGGTTTTGGTGACGACACGGTTACCGATTTTGCCGTCGCGGATGACAAAATCGATGTGTCCGGAATATGGCAGGGCACTTTTGGTGAACTGATGGATGCGGCCACTGAATCCGGCGGTAGTACCGTTATTTCTGTCGATGGCGGCACGATCACGTTGAACGGCGTTGCAAAAGCCGATCTGTCGATCGCCAATTTCCCGGGCATTCCCGAAAAACCTGCAGCGGTCGAGGTCAATGGCGATGACGGCGACAATACCCTGGTTGGCGGTGAAGGCGACGACACCCTGAACGGTGGTGCCGGGGACGATCGACTCGACGGTGGTGAAGGCGCGGACCAGATGAACGGTGGCACCGGTGACGATACCTATATTGTCGACGATGCCGGTGATAGCGTCACCGAGCTTGCGGGCGAAGGTGACGACACGGTCCAGGCATCTGTTTCTGCCACGCTTGATGCCAATGTTGAAAACCTTGTTCTCAGCGGCGACGCCGATATCGATGGTGCGGGCAATGCAGGCAGTAATGAGATAACCGGCAATACCGGCGCAAACGTCCTGACCGGCAATGGCGGTAGCGATGTGATCTTTGGTGGTGCTGGTGACGACACGCTGACCGGCGGAGACCAGTTCGACATGCTGTATGGCGGCGCCGATGCGGATACGCTGAACGGCGGGGCCGGTGGCGATCATCTTCAGGGTGATTCCGGCAATGATATTCTGAACGGCGGCGCCGGTAATGACTGGATGCTCGGCGGCAAGGGCAATGACACGCTTAATGGAGGCGCGAACAGGGATACCCTGCAGGGTAACGCCGGAGACGATATCCTCGATGGGGGTGCCGATAACGACACGATGATCGGCGGTGCCGGCAATGATACCTATGTTGTCGATGTCGCACAGGACAAGGTCATTGAATCCGCCGAAGACGGCATCGATA
>CAJQLI010000213.1 GCA_905479125.1 uncultured Alphaproteobacteria bacterium
GCGGATTATACGTTCGCAAGACGGTTCCAGATGACAAAAATAAGAAATATTTTGGCGTATTACCATTGTTCGACCGAGGGGCGCAGGTCCATTTCGAACGTCCAGGCATCCCGCGGCTGCGCATGCATCCCCCAATAGGAATCCGCAATGTGATCCGGGTTGAGCATACCCCCGGCCGGAAGCGCCGCCGTCCGGTCAGGAAACTTGTTCCGCACGGCATCGGAATCAATCATTCCATCGACAATTATATGACCGACATGAATACCCCTGGGGCAGAGTTCACGCGCCATGGATTGGGCAAGCGCCCGCAATGCGTGTTTCGCGCCCGCAAATGACGCAAAGCCGGCCCCGCCGCGCACACTTGCGGTCGCGCCGGTAAAGATGATTGTTCCCCGGCCGCGGTCCACCATCCGCCGGGCCGCTTCCCGGCCGGTCAGGAAACCGGCAAAAGCAGCGCTTTCCCATACCTGACGGTATATCTTGGCGGTCATATCAAGAATTGAATCGCTGTGCTGGGCGCCGGTATTGAACACGAAGGCTTCCAGGGGCCCGATTTCGTTTTCGACCTTATCGAACAGATTGATCACCGCTTCCTCATCGCGCGCATCGCACGGAATTCCCTCCGCCAGGCAGCCATTATCTTCGATTTCCGCAACCAGTTCGCCGAGTGGCATTATCTTGCGGCGAGACGGGACAGCGATCAGTCCTTCACGGGCAAACCGCCGCGCAATTGCGCCACCAAGAGCGTCCCCCGCTCCCATAATCACAGCTGTACCGGGCATCCCGACGTCAGAACGGGATCACGATGCCGCCCATCGGGGCATCGCAATTCAAAAGGTTGACCCGTTTCAGACTGATCCTGAAGCTTTCTCCCGCCGGAAGCAGCGTATGAACGTAATCCCCCGCGAACCAGCGTTGCTCGTCATTCTGGATCTCGGCGAGGGTGAAGTTGGACCGTGCGATAATCGCCGCGTTTTCACCTTGCTGAAGCATGACGTTTCCGATCACCCGGCGTGTGCGCGCCGACGGTTGGTCCGCATAGTTTTCAGGGTGCCGCAAACGGCGAACACGGACGTCCAGCAACTGGCGATCTTCATACGCGATAGAAACTTCGCCCAGCGGATCGGTCTGTCCGGGAGTGGCCGGTATCCAGTAAATCCCATCATCAGCAAATAACGCCATCCAGGATTCGAATTCGCGGTCATCCAGCAGACGCGCCTCATGAAAGAGGAACTCCTCTACCCGGCGCACAAAAACAGGATCACTTGTCATGTTGTTCGTTCTTGCGGTTTTTCAGGAGGGAGATCGTTTCGTCGGCCGTCATCACATCACCGAATTGCTGGATCACATTCTCCAGCGCGGCGCGATGTTCATCGTCTGACAGGGCGGCATTGCAGTCCTCGACCATCACGACATTGTAATCAAGCTGCATGGCATCGCGGGCCGTGCTTTCGCAGCAGATGTTTGTTTTAGTTCCGCCGATCAGGATATTCCGGACACCCATGCTCGACAGCATACTCTGCAGCATCGACGAGCCCGGCGTTAAGACCGAATAGCGGTTCTTGCGGACATGCAGATCGCCCTCCTCCACTTTCAACTCGTTCCAGATCTGCTCACCAGGACTGTTCGGTTTAAGCGCTTCGATTGTCCGCTGCTGAACATCTTCGGCAACGAAGTTGCGGATAAAATGTTCCCAATCGCTTTTGCCGTTATGCGAAACCGTGGCACTCGTGACCCAGATCACCAGTCCACCAAGTTCGCGCAGCTCGGCGGCAAGTTGATTGATCGGCTCACAAATCCCGCGGGATTCGGGGACTTCGGCGGGCGACCCCGGCGCACAGAACATGTTCTGCATATCGATAACGACAAACGCCGTCTTCCGGGGGTCAAGCGTATCGTACAGATGGTGCCGGCCACGGCGCGCAAGAACGCGGTCAATAATCTCCGGGCGGACAGTTACCTGATGCATATAGGCATATACTCTCTATTCGGCAGCCTCCGCTGACGCGACAGGATGCAGGACGATATCGTTTTCAATGTCGCAGAACGGCGCCCAGATGCCAACTTTTTCAGCGTCTTCGGCAGAATCGTTCAGCTCCCATTTTAGCACCAGCGAATCTTTCACACCGAACACAGCGTCATCGTCCAGATATTCGTCGCCATCGATAAACAGTTCGGTCGTCAGTGTTTCATATCCTGCGGCCTCGATGCGCACATGCAGATGCGCCGGGCGCCAGACATTCCGCTTGGCACGTTTCATCATGACGGCGACCGGACCATCGAGCGGAATCGTATAGGGCAGCGGTTTGGTCGTCGTGAACGCAAACCGCCCGTCCGCGCCGGTCATGATCATGCAGCGCAGGTTGTAGCCGTTTTCGGGCTCCTGGACGTCATACAGGCCGTTCGGCGCGTTCTGCCAGAAATCGAGGGCAGCACCTGCGATCGGGTTACCCGCGGCATCCCGCACCATGCCACGAACGTAACTCGGCACACCGTCCTTGTTACGCTCGCCGATCAGGTCGTCCCCGTTCTGAATGACGGGGACTTCACCGAGTTCCCCCGCTTCCGCAATATAGAACGGGCCGAGGACCGAATTTTCCGTCGCGCCGTCTGGACGACGGTTATTGATCGTATCGACCAGCGATGAGACACCCAGCACATCCGATGTCAGGATAAATTCGCTGCGTTCCGGCGATGAGATATCGGCACATGCGTGAAGATACTTGATCGCAGCCCCCCATTCATCTTCGGTCAGCTGCACTTCGCGGACAAATTCATGAAGATGCGTGATCATCGCATCCATAATCTCCTTGAAACGCGGGTCGGGGTTTTTGGACCAGGCGTTGAGCACAACATCGGTTGTATTTTCTTCGGTCAGATTGCGCATCGGTGAACCTCCGAGAATGATTGATTTAGCATAAGAATAAAGGCCTGCGGCCGCCTATATCAGCGCGAGACTGAGCTGCGGCCACTCGATGATCGCAAGAAGCACCAGAAACATGATCACCGCGAACGGAAAGGCGCCGGCAAAGATGTCCGAGAGCTTGATCGTTGGATCATTCAGTGTCGATTTGATCACAAAACACGAAATACCAAGTGGCGGCGTCAACAATCCGATTTCCGCGGCGATCACCGTCACAATCCCGAACCAGACGAGATCGAGCCCAAGAGCTTCAATCGCCGGCAGGAACAACGGTGCCACGATAAGGATCATCGAGGCGGTATCGATGATCGTCCCGAGCAATAGCAGCATCGGGATGTAGATAAGCATCAGGCCGATAACACCGTATCCCTGGTCATCCAGCCAGGCCTGAAACAGGGTCGGCAGTCCGGCGAAACCGAGCATACGGCTATACATCGACGCAGCGACAATAAGAAAGAGGATCGATGCGGTGATATGGCCTGTTTCGACCAGACAGTCCCAGAAACCCCA
>CAJQLI010000214.1 GCA_905479125.1 uncultured Alphaproteobacteria bacterium
GCCGTATTCTCCGCGTCTGAATGACTGGATACGGCTCGCACGCGCGGCCGGCCACGAAGTCCTGATCAACATACCGATGGAGCCCACGAATTATCCGGCATACGATCCCGGCCCTCAGACACTGCTGACATCGCTGAATGCTCAGGGAAATCTTGATCGATTGTTTTGGAGTCTCAGCCGCGGCACCGGTTATGTCGGCGTCGTAGACTTTTTGGGATCTCAGTTCACGACATCGCGGGTTCACATGACTCCGGTCCTGGAAGCGATCAAAAACCGGGGACTGCTATATCTCGACAGCAACAGTTCTCCGCGGAGCGTATCCCCTTCGGTGGCGGCGAAGCTGAACCTTGTGTCGGCCAAAGCAACCCTGACATTGGACGAACGCGCTTCACGGACCGAAATAGACCGGCGGTTCGCAGAGCTGGAGCAGCGCGCCAAGCGGGAACGTCGGGCCATTGGAATAGCGTCACCCTACCCGGTATCGTTGGAACGAATTGCAAACTGGGTGCGGCAACTTGAAGCCCGCGGGATCGCGATCGCGCCCGTCTCCGCCCTGACGCAGACACCCTCAGCACCGCAGGCGGCTCAATGACTATCGATTCGGCACCACCCGCAGGATACCGACCCTGCGTCGGCATTCTGTTGCTTGACCATGCCGGCGCGATCTTCGTAGGCGAACGGATCGATACGCCCGGTGCCTGGCAAATGCCACAGGGCGGAATCGATGAAGGCGAGACCGTTAGAGATGCCATTTTTCGTGAGCTCAAAGAGGAAACAGGCATAGAAACAGCGGAACTGCTGACCATCAGTAACATCTGGCGAGCTTACGACCTGCCGCCAGCGCTGGCGGCAAAGTCCTGGGGTGGCCGCTTTCGCGGGCAGGCTCAGCTCTGGTCTGCGCTCCGCTTCACAGGTGGCCTGGAAGATATCAACATCCAGACGGAGCACCCGGAATTCGGCCAATGGAAATGGACGGACCCGGCCACGCTGCTGTCAGAAATCATAGACTTCAAGCGCGACCTCTATGCCGAGGTTCTTGCGGAATTTGCGCCCTATATCAGGCCAAACAACTAAGGTCCGGTGATCCAGGGGCGGCGATATCGTATCACCGCCCCTGATATAGCCCGCCGGGCGGGCTGTTTGACGTCAGTTATTGTGGATCCGCTCGCCGTGGGACGTGATATCGAGCCCCTCGATCTCGTCCTCTTCATGTACGCGCAATCCAGTGGTTTTCTGGATGAACTTCACGATGATCCAGCTGATAACCAGTGACCAGAGAGCAACGACGGAAATACCGAGGGCCTGGACGCCGAACTGTTTGGTCATCGTCATGCCTTCGCCAAGCCCCAGTCCACCGAGCGCCTCGGCACCGAAGAAGGATGTCAGCATAATACCCAGCGCGCCACCGACGCCATGGACTGCAAACACATCAAGAGAATCGTCGATCTGGATCTTTGTCTTGATGAAACCGACACACCAGTAACACACCAGACCGGCGACAATACCAAAGACCAACGCGCCGGCAGGGCCGACAAATCCGGCACCCGGCGTGATGGTAGCGAGACCGGCGACCATCCCGGTCACGATCCCGATAAGGCTCGGTTTTCCGTGCTTGATCCACTCAATCGACATCCAGACCAGGGACGCGGTCGCCGCCGATATATGTGTCACCACCATGGCCATACCCGCCGACCCATCGGCTGCGAGGGCCGACCCGGCATTGAACCCGAACCAGCCGACCCAGAGCATTGCCGCACCGATCATCGTCAGGCCAGGGTGATGCGGGGGCGTGACATCCGTTGGATACCCTCGACGACCGCCGAGCATTTTTGCAATTACCAGTGCCGAGACGCCGGCCGTGACGTGAACGACCAGGCCGCCCGCAAAGTCTTTGACCCCCAGACCAGCAAGCCAACCGCCGCCCCAGACCCAATGACATACCGGGCCGTACACAAAAATGATCCAGACGCCGCTGAAAATAAGCACGGCGCTGAATTTTATCCGCTCCACATATGCGCCCACAATGAGCGCCGGGGTAATGATTGCGAATGTCATCTGAAACATGAAAAAGACGGATTCCGGAATAGTGCCGGATAATGTCCCGACCATAACCCCGGAAAGGAACGCCTTGTCCAGGCCACCTATCAGGGCATTGGCCGAACCGCCGTCACCGAATGCCAAGCTATAGACGACCACGAACCAGAGGATCGACATTAGACAGGCGACCGCAAAACACTGCATCAATACCGAGAGCAGGTTCTTGCCGTGGACGAGTCCGCCATAAAACAGGGCCAGCCCGGGAAGTGTCATAAACAGGACCAGCGCCGTCGCCGTCAGGATCCAGCCGGTATCACCACTATTGAGCGTTGCGTCCTGAGCGAATGCGGCCTGGGGTGCAATGAAACATAGAACAATCGCGAAAAACGCCGCGGAAGCAGCGGTAAAGAATGATTTTGCCATCAGTAACCTCCGGAACAAGCCAGCATACATTAGATGCAGCCGGGTTCCCGCCTGTCGAATTGACCACCTGGGTGCGCCACACACCCGGCCTCGCGGCTGAGATGGTAGAAATTCGACGAATTTATTATTGCGCCATCGGTGCGGATAATGGCTGAAGACTAACGTTTTTTCCAGTAGCGAAGGTCATTTTAAGCCTTTTTTCAGGGCATAGAATGATACTCGGAGGAATTGAATCGGATTCCATCGGATACACCATGGCGATGCGCGACAAGACTGATAGCAGAATGTCGGTGCTGACAGACTTTCTGGTACGCAAACCTTTTTTGGTGTTTTCGCTATATGCCGCCATATGCACACTTTCTTTGACTGTGCTGTCCTGGCATCACTCTAAAGACATCAGGGAAACCACGGCGCTGAAGGCGGCAGAGGCATACTCCCAGTCGGTTTCGGCGATGCGGAGTTTCTATTCCCGCCATGTCGTTCCGAGAGCGCAGAAAGCCGGGGCGACCGTTTCTCACGACTATAAGGCGTCAGAGACGACGATTCCGTTCCCCGCCACGCTGACGATCGAGCTCGCGAACGAATTACGCGAATCAAACAGCGCATTTTCATTCAATTTTTACAGTAACCAGCCATTCCCATGGCGAAGCACACGTGTACTCGAGAAGTTCGAGATCGAAGCCCTTGGAATACTGAATTCAAAATCCACGGAGAAATTTGTCCGTTACGAGAACTACAAAGGACAACGTTCCGTTAGAATAGCGTATCCGGTGATCATGGGAGAGACCTGTGTCGCCTGTCACAATTCTCACCCGCTGAGCCCACGGACGGACTGGAAAGTCGGCGATATTCGGGGCGTTCAGCAGATTACCCTGCCGTTGGCCAACGTCGGCACCTCTTTCCTGCCGGATATGCGCAGGTCTGCATTTTATATCGGTATATTTACCCTGGCTGGTTTGGTCCTGATCTGGTTGC
>CAJQLI010000215.1 GCA_905479125.1 uncultured Alphaproteobacteria bacterium
TGTCCATCCTCGATTGCCGTCAGCCGGTCATCGCCAAGCTCAACGGTGCGGCTGCCGGACTCGGCGCCACGCTGGCGCTCTATTGCGATATCATCATGGCCGCAGACACCGCCCGTATCGGCGATCCGCACGTAAAGGTCGGCCTGACCGCAGGCGACGGCGGATCTGGCATCTGGCCCTACCTGATCGGTTTCGCCCGTGCGCGCGAATTCCTCTATACCGGCGAAATGCTGACGGCAGAACGCGCCGCCGACATGGGCCTGATCAACCGCTGCGTCCCGGCGGACGAGCTGGACAAGGTCGTCGACGATTTCGCCGACCAGCTTGCCAATGGCGCCATCCGCGCAATCCAGTGGACCAAGCAGGCCGTCAACGCCCCGCTGAAGCAGATCGTTTCGGCCAACCTGGATTATTCCCTGTCACTGGAATCCAAATCCAACATCACCGAAGACCATCAGGAAGGCATCAACGCCCTTCGCGAAAAGCGCAAACCGGTTTTCAAGGGCCGCTGAGCGCAGACGAACGAACGACAAAAAAGGGCCGGCAAATGCCGGCCCTTTTCAATTGCGGGAAAGCGAAAGCTTACATCGTTTCTTTCGCAGCCGCTTTGATCAGCTTGTACATCGGTGCGACCTTGGGGTCCTTGAGGAAAATTTCATCTCCCATCGGACGGAGCTTGTCGAGCGCTGCTTTACGCTCAGCTTCGTCAAGGCGGATCACTTCACCACCTTCTTCGCCCCATTTCTTTTCCCAGATTGCCGTGTCGTCTTCCGACCACTTATTCGCAATCGTGGCAACTTCCTTGCCCACCTGAAGAAGGATAGAGCGCTCTTTTTCAGACAACTTCGCGAGCCATTTTGCATTGGTCCACATCGCGGTCGGGATATAGGTGAACGCGGTCGGCGTGATGTATTTGGCCGCCGTATAGAACTTGGACGGCCCCATTACGGTAATCGCAGAGCTCGCCCCGTCCAGCACGCGGCGCTGAATCGCCGGGAGCACTTCGGAATAGGCCATCGGCGTACCGGCTGCACCGAGCGAGCGCATGATTGCGACCTCGATGGGCGATGCGAGAACGCGGATTTTCTTGCCCTTCACGTCGCTCAGCTTGCGAACCGGATCGCGCATCGCCATCGCGGACACGCCCGCAGCAGCGATATAGACGCCCGTCACACCCTTGGCCGTCGCAAGGTTCAGGAATTTTTCCCGGACACTCGGATGGTTCATCGTCTTGGTCTGATGCGCGAAGCTGTTGAACAGACCCGGCGCATCAGGCGCGGCAAAGGCCGGGTTCAGCCCTTTGAAGAAACCAGGCGGTGAAATAAAGGCTTCCTGCGTGCCGAAAAGAACACCTTCAATCTGGCGCGGAATTTTACCGAGCTGCGCCGCCGGATAGACCTTTACGTCGATCGACCCGTTGGTGCGTTTCATGACTTCCTTGGCAATCCAGTCGGCAGATTTATGCTGCCCGTCATTGATTGTCGCGAAGCCGATTTTCATAACCGTTGCGGCAGATACGCCCGTCGGAGCAAGTGCCATGGCGACGCCAAAGGCCGCCGCCGAAAGAATTGAGGTTTTCAACATTTTTACTCTCCCTGAATGACGCCCGATTGGCCGTCCATTACATTTCATTGTAATCAGGAGTCCGGTATGGACGCAAATCCGCACCACCGGGCGAAAACCGTCCGCCCCCGGGTCTAGTCAGGCGGACCGGGCAGAGACTTCATGAAACGCGCCTGCGACACGATCAGCCGTTCATGCACACCGCGCGCGACCTCGGTTGTCCCGGCACGGGCGAAGACGTTGAAAATAATACGTTTTCCATCAATTCCCGCGATCATCGCCTCGGCGTGGAGCAGGTCGCCCGACGCCGCATCACCCCAGAACCAGATGTCGTTTCGAATGCCGACGCTGGCATCGTCTGCGCCATAGGCACTCACCAGAATATTATGGCATGCCATCTCACAAGCGAGGTGCAGCCTGGTGACAGTCAGTCCTTCATCGCCGATATCGGTATCTTCCAGCAACGTCACCTGTCGCGCCGTCATGCCCAGGGAATATTCAGGCATCAGACGCATACCCGCTCGACTGTGCCCGAAACGATTTCACTGCCGGAATCGCGCCCCGTTACACGGCAGATGACACGGGTATCCTGAACCGAGACGACCTCCGCGCCGATCTCCACCTGATCGCCGACGGGCGTCGCGGCAAGGTGTCGGATATCGACCCTGACACGGCGCGTCGGAACGTCAGTCCCGCAGGCTTCCGCGGCAGCCTTGTCGCACAATCCGGCGAGACACGGTGTCGCCAGCACGTTTACGCCGGGGTTACCCAGCGTATGGGCCGACAATGCATCGGTCACGTCCCGAGTCACCTTGCCGGTCTGGCCTATGGAAATCTTCATGCCGGAATTGCCTTTCAAGCGACGCGCCGATAGCGGATCAGACCGTCATCACCCATATGACGTTCAAGCGACCCTTCGGTGACCAGGTAATTCAGATGCGCCAGTGTTTCACCCATGGCAAAGCTGAATTCGAATACCCCGATCTCGCGGGTAAAAAGCGAGGGGATAACATCCGCTGCCGTCTGAGGTTCAGCACAGAATTCCAGCGCCACATCCAGTCGCTCCTGATGGTGCGCCCGCAGGTCGTCCAGACGGCCATGCATCCCCCGGAACGGGTAATCGTGCGATGGCAGCACCAAGACATCCTCCGGGATGTGCCGGAACTTGTCGAAGCTCTCGAAATAGTGGCGTAACGGATCCCCATCGGGTTCAGTATACCAGAGACTGATATTCGAGCTGATACGCGGCAGGATCTGGTCACCCGAAATCAGGACGTTCAGTTCAGGACACCAGAGCGATGCATGCTCATGGCTGTGACCACCGCCCGTGATGATATGCCAGGCACGCCCGCCAATGGTTATTACCTCGTTGTCCTGAATTCGCCGGACGGTTTCCGGCAAGCGGTACCACGGATCGCGGAATGCCTCGCGAACTTCCTTGAAACCAAGCGTCATTTTCTCCGACGCGCCATTATCCCGGTAAAAATCAACCCAGCGGTCGAAGTCATGCGTGACGGTTTCGGACACGGCGACATGGGCCTGAAGCCATTCGGCATAGGTCATCCAGAGCGACGTCCCGAATTTTTCGACAAACCAGCCGGCCAGGCCGAGATGATCCGGATGAAAATGCGTGCAGATCAGACGGTCGACCGGTCCGCCACCGGCGATCTTGCCCAATGAATCGTCCCAGATCTCGCGGGATCGCTCCACATTGTAGCCCGTGTCGATCACGGTCCAGCTATCACCGTCTTCGAGCAGCCACAGGTTAATATGATTCAGCGCGAACGGCAGGGGCATGCGCACCCAGTGAATACCGGGGGCAACTTCCAGCGTTTCACCGTATTCGAGCTTCGGGAACGGGTAATCGGGTGTGTAAGACATGGCGGGGGTTATAGGTGTGCCGCGGATCAGCGGCAATACGGTTCCAGAAATCCCTGCACCATCCCGACAACACGCTCCGGGTCCTCAAGCTGGGGAAAATGCCCGAGCCCCTCGATCATCTCGGTGCGGGCATGGGACACCGCCGAAGCGATGCTTTCAAGCTGGCTCGGCAGGCCATAGGCGTCCTCGGTTCCCTGGATAGACAGCAAAGGCGCCTGGATGGCCGAAATTTCCGCCGATATGTCCCAGGAATCATACAGCGTCCGCTGCCAGACTTCCGTCCAGCACTGAAGCAGGTGCGTTGCGCGATCGCCGTGAAACCGCTCCATCCAGTCAGGTATGTCGCCCGCGCGATACATTTCGCTGTGGCGCATCACCTGGCCATATGTCAGCTCGTCCCTGCGGACATGGGCGGCTATCGTTACGATCGCGCGTACCCGGCCACGAAAGCGCGCACCATGAAGCAGCGCAATGGTACCGCCGTCGGAATGGCCGACCAGGCAACAATCTTCAATACCGGCCGCATCAAGCACCCGTTCCAGGTGATCCGCAGCCTCCCCCATAAAATCAGCAGGAAACGTTTCTTCCCGGTCGGATCGGCCGTATCCCAGCCTGTCGAACACAAAGGACGGCAGAGCCATTGCCAGACCGGTCTGTTCCGGAAACCGGCGCATCGTGCCGACACTGCCGAGACCGTCATGGAGAAAGACAAGTGCGGGCTTCCCCGCAACCGGCGGCGTCCGCCAGACGCCGAACACAGGGCGTCCATCGACCTCCAGCCATGTCGCACCGGGAACATCATCAGGGGGGTCGGCAATAGCCGGAACAGTCGGAAATTCGATGGTCATTCGGGTCGAACGGTATCAGCCATGCAAGGATTTGTTAACCCAAAAGGTATTCAAAGGAGGCAGGAGAATGCGTATATGCGCCGTCACGCCCAATACATCCTGATCGCCGCGCTGATAGCGGCCGTGCCGGTAATTCCGGTACGCGCAAACCCCGTCGAATTTCTCGACCGGATCGTCACGTTTACCGCTGATACCCTGAACGGGTCGTTTTCCGGATCGCTGCGGAAAACCCGGATCGATCCAAACGGCCCGGCACCGTTCCGCGTGGCCCTGATGCTGCCAAAATCAGGCGGCCTGCGCGAAGCAGCCGAGCGTGTCGCCCGGGGGTGGGAAATCGCCCTTACGATGTCCGACCATCATGTTGCCGAATATCCCGTCAGCCTGATTCTTGTCGATACCAGCCAGGGAATTGAAAAGACACTTAACCATGCGGCCGCAATGCTTGAAAAGCCGGGCATCGACGTCTTTGCAGGCGTCGTCGGCGCGAACACAGCCGGTGCCATGGCCCGGTTTTCGGGGCAGCATGACAAACCCCTGATACTTGCAGGGGCAATCGGGTCAGGCGTCATGTCCCGGGCCTGCTATCCGCATGTGGCACGGACGTCATTCAATATAGACCCCTACCAGACCACAAGCGGCCGGTTTATCGCCACCCAATACAAGACCCTTGTTTCTATCGGGCCGGACACCAAAGGCGGTCACCGGATTGTTCGGCGTTTCGTCAAAGCCTATCGTCAGGCAGGCGGGCGGATCATCGAACAGGCCTGGGCAACCACAGGATCGAAACACGACTGGTCGGCGCTTCTGGCCCGCTCTGTTCAGGGTGGCCCACAGGCAATCTATACATTCTATCAGGGCCGAAACGCCGAACGAATTGTTCACCAGTATTCGCGCAGCGGCACGAAACGTCATACCGATCTAACCGGTCCGGAATGGCTTTTCGGCCCCCGCGTGATGAACCGGCGCGGAAAGCATGCGGCGGGTATCCGGTTTCTGACGAGCTATCTTCCCGAGCGTGAGACACCGGCAAATCGGATATTCGTCGATGCCTATCGCAAAGCTTATGGCGAAGCCCCCGATTCATACGCCTATATGGGGTACGAAAACGCGATGGCCGTGCTGCTGACCGCAGCCGACCTGAACGGGCAGGTACATGGCGGCGCGGACTTTATCGCGGCGATGAAGAAAGTATCCTTTGCCGGATTAATGCCACGCGGCGATTTCAGCCTGAACCAGACCAATAGCGCATTTCTGAAACGGCTGTATTGGGTCGAGATCGTACATGGCGAAGACGGCACACGCTTGAGAAGGCTCGCCACCATCCCGATTGATCCGGATAACAGCACCTGCAAAGAACAGACGGCCCGAAACGCTCACTGAGCCGATCAGGCACAACGCTGACGTAACAGCGTCAGCCGGCGTAACAGCCGGCTTCGCGGCCGCGCTGCTGAACGAGTGCCAGAACAGCATCAATATAGGGCGTCTGCACCCCAACAACCCGGCCCATCTCCTGCACCGACGTGATCAGCGCATCTATTTCCATCGGACGCCCACGTTCGAGATCCTGCAGCATTGACGTTTTATGCGCACCGACTTCAACCGCCCCGTTGATCCGCTTTTCAACATCAACAGCAAACCGGACGCCCAATGCCTCGCCGATTTCCTGACCTTCGAGCATCATCCGCCGCGCAATTTCGCGTGTTCCAGGGTCGGTGCCAATGGTCTCCAGCGTCGCATGGGTAAGGGCACTGATCGGATTGAATGACAGGTTGCCCCACAATTTCACCCACAATTCATTGCGGATCTGCGGACGTACAGGCGCCTTGAAACCAGCGCCGATCAGCGCCGCCGACAGCGCCAGAACACGATCGGTCTTTTCTCCTGACGGCTCGCCAAGTGAAAACCGGTCGCCTTCGACATGCTGGATTACACCGGGCTCCGGCACCTCCGCCGCAGGATAGACCGCACAACCGATCATCCGTTGAGGGCCAAGCTTGTCCCACAGCACCCCGCCCGGATCGAGGCATTCGATCCGCCGGTCGGTATGATCACCTTCAAGGCCGTAGAAATACCACCAGGGAATACCGTTCACGCCCCAGACGACGGCCGTTTCATCATGAAAAAGCGGCGCGAACTGATCGGCGATCGGCGGCACGGAATGCGCTTTCAGCGTCACAATCACATAGTCCTGCGGACCGGCTTCTTCCGGATTGTCGGTGGCCGTTACCCGGGCAATGTGTTCTTCACCGTCTTTAATCAGCTTGAGGCCGTTTTCCTGCATCGCCGCGAGGTGCGGGCCACGCGCAATCAGGGTCACGTCCGCGCCGTTCAGCGCCAGGCCGGCACCGAGATAGCCACCGATCGCGCCCGCGCCATAGATGCAGATTTTCATCCGACTGTTCCTTGCCGACTAAACGAGGCCGAGCTTTTCCGCGAGACCGATACGCTGCAGCTTGCCGGTCGCTCCCTTGGGGATTTCATCGAGGATCACCACCTTGCGCGGCACCTTGAAGTCAGCGAGATGCTTGGCCACAAAATCGCGAACCTCGCGTTCTCCTGCTTCCTGCCCCTCCCGCAGCACGATGGCGGCGGCGACGTCTTCTCCGAGCTTGTCATGCGGAACGGCGAATGTGACAGCCTGGGCAACAGCCGGGTGGTCCATAAGGACTTCGTCGACCTCGCGGGGTGAAATTTTCTCACCGCCACGGTTGATGATTTCCTTCAGCCGGCCTGTGATCGAAATATAACCCTCGTCGTCCATGACGCCCTGATCGCCGGTGCGGAACCACCCATCGGTGAAAGCCGCCGCGTTGGCGTCGGGGTTGTTCTCGTAGCCGGGCGTTACGTTCGGCCCACGGATAACGATTTCACCGGTTTTACCAACCGCCAGCAGATCGCCATCGGATTCGGACATAATCGCAACTTCGGGACCGGCGGCTATACCCACCGACCCCGGCTTGCGGGCAGCCGGCGGTAGCGGGTTGCACGCCATCTGATGAGCAGCTTCGGTCATGCCATAGGCTTCGACGACGGGCGCATCGAAGGTTTCTTCGAGCTGTTTCATTACCTGCGGCGGCAAAGAGGCCGACGAAGAGCGGACGAGACGCAGGTTCTTGCGCGCCCGCGCGACACTGTCGGGGTTCCGTTCCGCCCGCGACAGGATCGTCTGATGCATGGTCGGCACAGCCGTATACCAGGACGGTTCTATTTCATCGAGCCAGCCGAACACCTTCAGCGCATTGAAACCCGGCGCACAATGAACGCTCGCACCGGCGCCAAGAGACGACAATACGGCGGCAATCAATCCGTGAATGTGAAACAGCGGCATGATGTTGAGACACTTGTCAGCGGCGACAAGATTTAGCGACGCGCCGATGTGGCGGGCCGACGCGGTCACGTTGCGCTGCGTCAGCGGGACGATCTTCGGGCGCGACGTCGTGCCGGAAGTATGCAGAACAAGCGCAACATCATCGGGTTCCGCAAATCCGCCATTCGACGCCGCTGCGCCGATGCCTTCGCCTTCAAGGGTAAAGCTTCCGGCGGGCGCGCCTTCGGCCGCAACCAGGGTCACGATCGGGATATTTTTTTTCCGGGCAACCGCGACGGCCGGCGATTCAGATCCCTGTTCGACGACCAGCGCTTTCGCGTTGAGATCGTCGAGATAGAAATCGAATTCATCTTCGCGATAGGCCGGGTTCAGGGGGGCGGTAGTTGCCCCGCAGCCAATGGTCACAAAGGCACTCGCCATCTCGGCGCTGTTCGGCAGTACGATGGCCACCCGGTCGTTGCGGCCGATACCAAGCTCGTTCAGCCGGGCAACCGTCGCATCCGCAAGGTTGCGCAGCCCGGCGTAGTCCAGCGCCGCACGTTCCGGGGCACCGATAGCAGAATCCGCATCTGTGCCGGTATTCAGAAGGTCGCGAAGTGTCGTAAAGTCAGTCATCTTGTTTTCCCGTTCGTTCAGGCGCCGTATTTGGCCTTGGCTTCGATCCGGCGGCGATGCAGGACCGGTTCGGTATAACCGCTCGGCTGTTCCAGGCCCTTGAAGACCAGCTCACACGCCGCCTGGAAGGCGACACTATCGTCAAAGTCCGGTGCCATATTGCGATAGGCCGCATCGCCGGCATTCTGCCCGTCGACCACGGCGGCCATCCGTTCCATCGTTTCACGCACCTGTTCTTCTGTGCAGATTCCATGGTGAATCCAGTTGGCGATGTGCTGGCTCGAAATACGCAGCGTCGCCCTGTCTTCCATCAACCCGACGTCATTGATGTCGGGTACCTTGGAACAACCGATCCCCTGCTCCACCCAGCGCACAACATATCCAAGAATACCCTGGGCGTTGTTGTCGAGTTCCTGACGGATATCGTCGGGCGACCAGTTCGGCCTGTCGGCAACCGGGATTGTCAGAATATCGTCGAGGCTGGCACGACCGCGCGACTTCAGTTCGTTCTGACGGTCAAACACATTGATCTTGTGATAGTGCATCGCATGCAGCGTCGCCGCGGTCGGCGAGGGCACCCATGCGGTATTGGCGCCGGCCATCGGATGGCCGATCTTCTGCTCTAGCATATCCGCCATCAGGTCAGGCATGGCCCACATGCCCTTGCCGATCTGCGCATGTCCCTGCAGGCCGCATTCAAGGCCGATATCGACATTCCAGTCTTCATAGGACCTGATCCACGCAGAGGCCTTCATATCGCCCTTGCGGATCATCGGACCGGCTTCCATCGACGTGTGCATTTCATCGCCGGTGCGATCAAGGAAACCGGTATTAATGAAGACAACACGCTGCTTTGCCGCCCGGATGCATTCCTTGAGGTTAACCGTCGTCCGGCGTTCCTCGTCCATGATGCCCATCTTGATCGTATTGCGCGCAATACCGATAGCATCCTCGACCCGCGCGAAGATCTCGGATGCAAAGGCCACCTCTTCGGGGCCATGCATCTTGGGTTTGACGATATAGACCGAACCGGCGCGCGAATTCCGCATCTGACCATTGCCCAGCAGATCATGCTTGGCGATGAGCGAGGTGAAGATGGCATCCAGAATGCCCTCGGGCATTTCGTTGCCGTCCTGGTCGAGAATGGCATCAATGGTCATCAGGTGACCAACATTGCGGATCAGCATCAGGCTGCGCCCGGGCACCATCAATTCGTTGGTGCCATCCGGTTTGGTATACACATGATCGGCGTTCAGTTTCCGGTGAACGGTCTCGCCGCCCTTCTCGAAGCTTTCCGTCAGATCGCCCCGCATAAGGCCGAGCCAATTGCGGTAAACAACGACTTTATCATCGGCATCAACGGCGGCGATCGAATCCTCGCAATCCATGATGGTCGTGATCGCGGATTCCATAACGACGTCGGAGACGTTCGCAGGGTCGTCTTTGCCGATCGGGTGGCTTGCATCGATCCGGATTTCGAAATGAATACCATTATTGACGAAAGCGATCGTCGACGGCGCTGCAGCATCACCAAGATAACCTGCAAGATGCCCATCATCCTTCAACCCGACGGTTTCCCCGCCAGCCAACGTCACGGCCAGCTTCGCATCCCTGATCGCATAGCCCGTTGCATCCGCGTGGCTGCCACCTGCAAGCGGCGCAGCGTCATCCAGAAAACCACGTGCATAGGCGATCACCTTGGCGCCGCGCACCGCATTGTAACCGCCGCCGAGAGTGGCACCGCCATCCTCGGAAATCGCGTCCGTGCCATAGAGGGCGTCATACAGGCTGCCCCAGCGGGCATTGGCGGCGTTCAGCGCATAGCGCGCATTCATAACCGGCACGACCAGCTGCGGTCCCGCGATAGTCGAAATCTCCGGATCCACGTTATCCGTATCGACGGAGAAAGCGTCGCCTTCCTCTACCAGGTAACCGATCTCGGAAAGGAAAGATTTATACGCAGCAGGGTCGAATTCCTGACCTTTACGCGCCTGGTGCCAGGCGTCGATCTGCGCCTGCAACGTATCCCGCAGCGCCAGCAATTCGCGGTTCCGGGGCGCGAGGTCACCGAGAATCTCGTTTACCGAGCCCCAAAAAGCGCCCTGATCTATATCCGTTCCGGGAAGCGCCTCTTCATTTATGAAGTCGTACAGCGTTTTAGCTACCTGCAGCGAGCCCACAGTAATACGTTCAGTCATTCTATTCCCCTCGGACATCCCAGACGTGGCCCCGTCCGCACCTGATTCTGACGGGGTTTCCGTCAACCGATGGCGGCAGGGTCGCAATTCGCGATAGTAATGTCTACGTGATCCGATTTTTTCCGGCGTGTGTCAAACGCGGAGCGCAAAAAACCCCGGCCAAAAGACCGGGGCAAAACCGACGTCAAATGCAGAATAGTTCGTCCGACGGACCTTTACACGACCCTGACGGTGAACGGCACATCCTTGAACCGGAGCGAATCCGTCTTTGTATAGGCACGGCTGACTTCGGGAAGGCTCGCTTCCGCCGGGCCGCCGTGCGTAGCGTGAAAGACCTTTTGCGCAGTCACGCCGGCGCCGACCGTTGCCGGGTTTCCGGCTGAAAGGGTCGCGCCGGCGGCACCTGCCGTAGAGACCCTTTGCCCGCCCGACGCAGAATTCGTGCTGTCGGACACTTTGTTATCAGTGCCCGGCGCGGAATCTCTCGGTACCCGGTTCCGAATGCCCTGAGGGGCATCGACAGGACGCAAAGGCATCTCTGAAACGGGTGGAGAAATAATCCGCATTAACAGCTTCCTTTTATTGTAGTGAATATTAAATAGTCAATGACGGCATTTTTGTCAATATAGATTTTAAATAACACCGATATCTGGGGGTTTATTATTTTTTATAATTAACTGGTTAATTTTTTTAAGGTTAATATATTCTTGTATTCGATATTTACATATATAAAATTTTTTTATTACCCAACACGAAGCACCCGGCGTTAATGAATTCGAAATAGATGGAACCTTATCTTAGCTGCGAAATCCGAGCAGGAAGCTCTGGGTAGTTGCCTTCAAGTAGGAGGTCCATCGGTGCACGACGCCACACATATCATCTCCACAGCGGAAGAACTCGCCCGACTGCGCGCCGCGTTATCGGCTGCGGGCGACGTGGCGTATGATTGGGACCTCACCACAGATGCTATTCACTGGTCAGGAGACGTCTGCAGAGCCCTGGGCATCCCGCATGGGGATCAGCCTATCTCGGGTGCAGCGTTTGCCGCACTTGTATCCCAGGAAGATCTGGCCGCGCATTCTAACTTCCTGACCCGTCTCCAATCCGGGGAATCTCAGTTCGAGTGTGAATACAGGCTCCAATTACCGGAACGCGGAGAATCATGGGTCCATGACCGCGCAAGCGCCGAATTCGACGAGAGCGGAAAAGCAATACGGCAAATCGGTATTCTGAGATTCATGGATTCCGACCTGTCGCGCGCAGGACGTCGTGAACACCTCGCCAATTTCGATCCGCTGACAGGACACTTCAATCGCGCCCGCCTCCGTGAGGCGCTTGATCACTCCCTTAATTTCACCAAACGCTACGAAGTAAACGGCGCCTATCTGCTCGTCGGCGTCGACAAGCTCACGATGGTGAACCAGGCCCTCGGACATGAAGCCGCGGATGCGGTGCTTCTCGCCATCGGCGACCGGATGGACCGGTGCCTGCGCGCCAGTGACGTTATCGGCCGTGTCGGCGGAGACCGGTTTGGCGCGGTGCTGAGCAACGTACCCGAGGCGGATATAGAGGCGGCGACCGACAAGATTCTCGACGCTGTCCGCAGCACACCGATAGATACGCCGGAAGGCCCTGTTTATGCGACGGTTTCAATCGGTGCGGTTCCCTTCCCCGGCGCGATAAATACATCGCAGGACGTGATGATGCGCGCCGACGCGGCGCTTCAGAAAGCCAAGCAGCAGGGCCGCGACTGTACGTCGATGTACACGTTTTCTGCTGAACAGAAAGAACATCACAAATCCTGCATCGTCATTGCCGAACAGGTACAGCGGGCGTTGCGGGAAAAACGCCTGCGCTTTGCCTATCAGCCCATCGTTGACAGCGTGACGCGCGAGATAAAACTGCACGAATGCCTGCTCCGGATCGTTCAGCCGGACGGCCAGATCGTTGTCGCTGGCCAGTTCATGCCTGTGGTCGAAGACCTCGGAATGATCCGAAGCGTCGACAGAACCGTTCTGGAGCGCGCCGTCGACGAGCTGAAGCTTTACCCGGACGCCCATATGGCGATCAATGTATCCGGTCTGACCACGACGGATCGATCCTGGATGCGCAGCGCAATCGCAATGTTGCGCCGACGTCCCGACATTGCCGAACGCATGGTGATCGAAATAACCGAAACGGCGGGTCTCGAAGACCTGGAGGCCTGCTGCCGGTTCGTATCGACGCTGCGCGACCTCGGGTGCGAAATTGCGCTCGACGATTTCGGTGCCGGCTACACATCTTTCCGTCACCTCAAGCAACTCGCCGTCAACAAGGTCAAGATAGACGGGTCATTTGTCCGCAAGATCGGCGAAAACCCGGAAAACCTGGTCTTTATTCGAACGCTGATCGATCTTGCCCGCACTTTCGGCCTGGAAACGGTTGCCGAATGTGTCGAGACAGAAGAAGAAGCCGACCTGCTGCTCAACGAAGGCATCCACTACATGCAGGGATATGCCTTTGGGAAACCAGACCTGACGGCGCCATGGACGGCAATCGGCAGCCAGCCTGAGCTTAACGGTTTTGGTATCCTGGAGAGCCGGGAAACACCCGAAGAGACCGCAGAGACCGAAGAGGCCGAAGAGGGCGTCCTGCCAGGAATGGCATACCCGGCACCGGCCTGATCAGGCAGACGACGAAGCTCTATTTTTTCGGTGACAGCGAGTTGATCTGTTTCTGCATTGCCTCGAGCTGCGCCTTCAGCATATCGATCGCCTCATCAGGCTCCCGGGACGTGCCCGTTTTATCGGCGGGCGACGCTGCAGAACCATCAGGCGCGGCCGGGCCATCATCACCATTTTGCTGAAACGGCGTCATCATGCTCATGGCCTGTTCAAAAATAGCCATGTTCTTGCGACCCATGTCTTCGAATGACGAAAACGGATAGACCCCGCCCAGCGTATTTTCCAGATAGCCGTGCATCTGCTCGTGGTTCTTGGCGAAGGACTGCATGGTCATATCAAGATATTGCGGCACCAGCCCCTGGAGATTGTCGCCGTAATAGCTGATCAGCTGTCGCAGAAATCCCGTGGGCAGCAGATTGTTCCCCTTGGCCTCCTGCTCAACGATGATCTGCGTCAGCACCGAGCGGGTGATATCTTCGCCGGATTTCGCATCATGAACGGTGAAATCAACACCCTGCTGTACCATCGTTGCGAGGTCATCAAGCGTCACGTAGCTGCTTTCCGCCGTGTTGTAGAGACGGCGGTTTGCATACTTCTTGATCGTAATCACATCGGATACGTCTGCTTCGGCCTTACCTTGCTTGCGGGCCATGACGTTGATCTCCTGAACAACCGGTTACAAATTGAATCGACTGAGTCTCGCACTTTTGTTGCATCGCATCAATCCTTGGATGCAGTGCCGTATATACCGCGAATTCTGGCAACGGCGCGCTTGCTGGCCTATAGTTCCTTATGGCCGACACTCCGGATCCTCAAGAACTTGCCCGCCGGTACCTCGATTTATGGCAACAGCATCTGACCCAGGCGGCGACAGACCCCGACCTTGCCGCGACAATGGCAAAGTTCTGGCAGACCCTGCAATCAGGGATGGCGACCGGTATCCCCGGATGGCCACCGGTCGCGGTAAATACAGGCGCCGCCCACAACTCTGGACCGAACGATGACGCCGTCCGATCAGAATTCACCTCGGAACATGCGTCGGGGTCCGCGCCCGATTCCGCTTCACCTGACAGCGGCGGCGGCAATCTCGACGAGTTGCTCGACCGCATGGCCGCACTTGAAAAACGGCTGGACTCCATGGAGCAAAAGCCTCGCAGCAGCGGGAAACGCGCTGCAAAAGGACCTCGAAAACGTAAACCCTGAAGCGTTTTCAGCCGCGCTTTCCGACGAACTGGCCAGACGTCACGACAGCTTCCTGACGGGACTGGAGGCATATCGTTCGCATCCTTTCCACCGCGATATGGCTGAGCCCCCCGCTATCTGGGAATCAGGGCCAACCCGATTGCTCGATTACGGTGCGACGTCGTCGGTCGGCAAATCCGGACGCCCGGTGCTGGTCGTCCCATCGCTCGTTAACCGCAGCTACATAATGGACCTCGCGGAAGATCACAGCTTCCTCAGGTTTCTGTCATCCCGGGGGCTCCGCCCATTGCTGATCGACTGGGGCATACCGGGACCGAACGAGCTCGGCAGATCCCTCAGCGATTACATTGCGGGAGACATGGCATCCGCTCTCGATATCGCCGTGGGAATCGCGAACGACGCACCGGTACCATTGATAGGGTATTGCATGGGCGGAACGCTGACCGCCGCCCTTGCCGCGATATCCCCCGGCAAAATTTCGGCACTGGTCCTTCTCGCCGCCCCCTGGGATTTCCATGTCGGGACGGATGGGCCACCCGTCGCGGTCACCGCCGGCCGCGCCGGGCTGGAACAACTGATTTCGGCCGAAGGCTGCCTCTCGGTTGACGCCCTGCAATCCATGTTTTTCTCCATCGACCCGCTACAGGGCTGGACCAAATTCCAGGCTTTCTCGAAAATCGCAGTCGATAGCCGGGCCGCCGAAAGCTTCGTCGCACTGGAAGACTGGTTGAACGATGGCGTGCCGTTGGCAGCCGGCGTCGCACGAGACTGCCTCTTCGGCTGGTACGGCGATAACAGCCCCGCCCGGGGCACCTGGGAAGTATCCGGACAGACCATCGACCCGGCACGGATTGCCTGCCCGACACTTGGCATAATTCCGGCGCAGGACCGGATCGTGCCACCGGCATCCGCAAAGGCCCTGATCGACAGCATCCCGAACGCGACCGCCCTGTCGCCCGACGCCGGGCATATCGGCATGATGGTAGGCCGCCGCGCACAAGCACAACTCTGGAAACCTCTGGTCGATTGGCTTGATGGCTGCTGAATCCAGCTGAATCAACAGCCATCAAACGGCTCAACATGGAGAATTCCATCATGTTGCAGCGCAGCAACCTTGGTTGAAGACGCCTCTTTATGGCCTTATATTGATGGTTCTAGCTCGCGTCCCGGACACAGTCGCAACCCGTGTTCTCGCGGACATTCAAAAAAGTAACGGAGGAACACCCCATGACCGAAGTCGTCATCGCAGGCGCCGCGCGCACCCCAGTAGGATCTTTTAACGGAGCGTTGAGTTCCGTTTCCGCATCCGACCTCGGCAAGGTCGCAATTGAAGCCGCCCTCGAGCGTGCAGGCGTCGCGCCTGCAGACGTGTCCGAAGTCATCATGGGACAAATCCTCACAGCGGCCCAGGGCCAGAACCCAGCGCGCCAGGCATCGATCGCCGCCGGCCTGCCGGTCGAAGTCCCCGCCTACGGCGTCAACCAGCTTTGCGGCTCGGGCCTCAAATCCGTCGCAATGGGACTACAGGCAATCCTGAACGGCGATTCAGGCATCGTCGTCGCCGGTGGTCAGGAATCCATGAGCATGGCGCCCCACGCATCCAACCTTCGCGGCGGGACCAAGATGGGCAACACCGAGTTCGTCGACACGATGATCAAGGACGGCCTGTGGGATGCCTTTAACGGCTACCACATGGGCAACACGGCAGAGAACGTTGCCGAGAAATGGCAGATTACCCGCGAAGAACAGGACAATTTCGCCCTCGCCTCTCAGCAAAAGGCTGAAACGGCGATGAACGCCGGAAAATTCCAGGATGAAATTGCCCCGGTTACCTATTCGACCCGCAAGGGTGACGTGACTGTTTCGGAAGACGAATATCCCAAGCACGGCACGACGCTTGAAACACTGCAGAAACTGCGCCCTGCCTTTGATCGCGAAGGCACGGTCACCGCCGGAAACGCCTCCGGCATCAACGATGGCGCAGCGGCGCTGGTCATGATGACCAGGGAAGAGGCCGACAGCCGGAAAATCCAGCCGCTGGCCCGCATCGTTTCCTGGGCGCAGGTCGGCGTCGATCCGGCGATCATGGGGTCCGGTCCGATCCCGGCAAGCCGTGCCGCGCTTGAAAAAGCCGGCTGGACGACTGACGACCTCGACCTCATCGAAGCCAATGAAGCCTTCGCTGCACAGGCATGCGCCGTGAACAAGGACCTCGGTTGGGACACCGCCAAGGTCAACGTGAATGGCGGGGCCATCGCGATCGGTCATCCGATCGGCGCATCAGGGGCGCGGGTTCTGGTGACGCTATTGTATGAAATGCAGAAGCGGGACGCCAAGAAAGGCCTCGCCACGCTCTGCATCGGCGGCGGCATGGGCATCGCCATGTGCGTAGAGCGCGACTGACGCTATTGGAGTATACTCACGACCGGAGCCGGCAGGACTGTGCGCTCCCAAAAAACCGAAAGGTATAACGCCGCTCACCAGGATGGAGGCGGCGCTGGATGAAAAGCAGGAGAGCGATATGTCGAGAGTAGCGATCGTCACCGGCGGTACCCGCGGAATCGGCGGGATGGTTTCCGAACAGCTGAAAGACAAAGGGTACACGGTTGCGGCCATCTATGGCGGTAACGACGAGGCAGCCGAGAAATTCAAAAAAGCGACCGGCATCGCCGTCTACAAGGTCGATGTATCCGATTTCGACGCCTGTCAGGCAGGCATCGCCCGGATTGAAGCCGATCTCGGCCCGGTGGAGATCCTGGTCAATAATGCCGGCATCACCCGCGACGGCACGCTCCACCGCATGAAGGCGGAAAGCTGGCAGGCCGTGATCGATACAAACCTCGGATCGTGCTTCAACATGTGCCGCTCGGTTATCGACGGCATGCGCGAGCGGAAATTCGGCAGGATCGTCAATATCGGCTCGATCAACGGACAAGCCGGACAGTACGGCCAGGTCAACTATGCCGCCGCGAAATCCGGCATTCACGGGTTCACCAAGGCGCTCGCACAGGAAGGCGCGGCCCAGGGCATCACCGTCAACGCCATCGCCCCCGGCTATGTCGACACCGACATGGTGCGGGCCGTGCCCGCCGACATCCTGGAAAAAATCATCCAGCGTATCCCGATGGGCCGACTGGGCCGCGGCGAGGACATCGCGCGCGGCGTGTTGTTCCTGGTCGCCGACGAAGCGGATTTCGTCACCGGCTCGACCCTGTCGATCAATGGC
>CAJQLI010000216.1 GCA_905479125.1 uncultured Alphaproteobacteria bacterium
AATTCGGCATTCCCGAAACGCCGGAAGATCTCTCGCGGATACCCCCGCTGTGCTATGGCAACTCACGGCAACCGGCCACCTGGTCCTTCACCCGCCCGGACGGCACTAAGGGCCGCGTCACCTCGCAAACCCGGCTGGTCGCGACCAGCGGCGACATGCTCCGCGCAGCCGCTATTGCCGGAATAGGCATGGTGTGCGAGCCGAGCTTTATTATCCATAAACAGATCGCCGATGGTTCTCTGGTTGGCGTGCTGAGTGATCATGAATGGTTCGATATGTCGATCTATGCCGTCTATCCGCCAACCCGGCATCTATCGGCCCGCGCCCGCGCGTTTATCGACTTTCTGATCGACCGTATCGGTCCGGTGCCTGGATGGGAAGCCTGCCTCGACGGAACGCACCCCCCGCGGAACGATACCCGTCACGATTGATTGACACACAGACACCGTGCAGCCGCCAGAATCCGTGATAAACTATAAACGTAATCAGCGAGAAGAATCGATCATGGACATTGTCATTCCCGTCGTCACCGCGTTCGCCGCCCTCGGCCTCGTGCTTGCCAGCGCAGTCTGGGTTAACCGCCGCTACAACTTCACGGTCACCCCGCCGCCACCGCCGCCGCAGACGCCGGAAGAAATTCAGTGGGAAAAAGAACGGGCCACGCTGAAGCTGTGTCTGCGCCATCCGTACTGCTGAAATATAGCTTTCTGAAAATTGCACCCAGAGATTACACCGGCCGCCGCAACGCACTCTTCGCTCGCGTCGCGGCGGCCGGGACCACCAACACCCGTCAGTGGTAGACGGGCCTCCCTACGTGGCGCGGTCGCCTTTGGCGGCGCCCGTTGGGACAGGACAATCAGGACTCTGATCCGTAATTGAGGCGGGAATGTGGCAGGTTTCGTCATTCAAAACCCTGGATAGCGCCGCCGTGCGGCACCGGAGTTTCGGACAGAATAATGGCCATCATATTTCCCAACATGATAGCCCATCTCCCTATATTCCATTCGACCCGCTGAGAATACAGGCGATATCCGGCACCCGAACGGCGGAAACTGGATATATGCGGAACACGCCTATTCAAAAAATGGTGGCTCTCAAATCCTTGGATATGCAAGTATTCGAGTGGCCTGCCGGGCAATGACATCCGGCGGAGACCGTTCCAAGAACAATAATACTATAGGAGGAACTTATGAGACCGTCACCAATATCACTCATCGCCACCGTCGTCGCGATTTCCGCGGCAACACCGGCCACGGCGCAAAAATCCGTTGCAGATTTTTACAAGGACCGCACAGTTACAATGATTGTCGCATCCTCTGCCGGCGGCGGCTACAACGCCTACGGTCGCACGATCGCGAAACACATCGTCAAACACATCCCCGGCAACCCGACCGTTATCGTCAAGAACATGCCGGGCGCCGGCGGACGCAAAGCGACCGCCTATGTCGCCAAAGTAGCGCCCAAGGATGGTACCGTAATACTCGGAACCCAGCCGGGCGCCTTGGTCGAACCGGTTCTGGGTGACCCGAAAAAAATCAAATACGACCCCGCGACCTTCGGGTATGTGGGCAGTGCAGCAGGCTTCACCACGGTCTGCCTCGTGCGCTCCGATTTGTCGGTGAAATCCTTCGCCGATCTACAAAAATCGGAAGTGGTCTTCGGCGGCGACCAGCTCGGGTCGACGACGCATGACCATGCAAACCTGTTCAGGAACGTCGCCGGCGCGAAGATCAAACTGGTCAAGGGCTATAAGGGCACCAAGAACCTCGTACTCGCGATCCAGCAGAAGGAAATCGGCGGTTTCTGCGGATATGCCTGGGCATCGCTGATGAGCCGCGCACAGCATCTGTTAAAGGATAACATCGTCAAGCTGATCGTTCAGTTCGCGCTGAAACCCCATCCCGCCGCAACGGCTGCCGGTGTGCCGACGATCTGGGATTTCATCAAGGATCCCGTCCAGAAACAGGTCGCCGAACTGATCGCCGCCCAGCAGGTATTCGGGCGCCCTTACATCACCGCCGCGGGTGTCCCGGCAGACCGTCTGGCAGCCCTGCGCAAGGCGTTCGATGCGACCATGAAAGATCCGGCATTCCTCGCCGATATGAAGAAATCCCGCCTTGATGTCAGCCCGACGCCTGGCGTCGAGTTTGAGGGACTGGTGCGCAAGATGTTCACCGCGCCCAAAGACATCCAGAATAAGGCACGTGCAGCCATATCCGGCTGATCGCATCCCTGTCTCTACTGCCCGCTGGGGGCGCCGTTGGCCATTTGGCTAGGCGTCGTCGGCGGGCCTTCCCGCCATCATGCGGACGGCCCGGTATTCGATAACCTTGTCGCCCTTCTGGTTCATCACGTTGTTCATCGTCGTGACAATCCCGCGGTTGCCCTTGCTGGTCTGCCGCACGGCCATGACCTCAACCTCGGCGTGGATGGTATCGCCCGCAAAGACCGGGCCCAGCACCTTTTTTTCGACTTCGAGAAGCGCCAGTCCCGTTGTCTGCATGGTCGACTGGCACAACAATCCCTCGGTCATCGTGTAGACCAGCGCCGCCGGTGATACGCGCCCGCCCATGGGGCCGCCGCCGTGATCGCCGAAGGTCATATCGGTAAACAGGGTTTCGACCATGCCGGTCACACCGATGAAATTGACGATATCGGATTCGGTGATCGTGCGGTTGAGGGTTTTGAACTGTTCGCCAACCGTCAGGTCATCCCAGTACAAGCCGATGCCAAGCGTTCTCATGGTTACGTTCTCCGTCAGTTTCAGGTGGTTGCGCCGATGGCGCGCATTTCTTCGATCTCATTCTCGCTGAGCCCCGCTTCACGCAGAACCTCGGCACTGTGCTCTCCCAGTTTCGGCTGCAAGCGATCGATTGATGCCGGTGTGCGGCTGAACTGCACCGGGGTATCGGGCACGGTAATATCGCCCTCGGTCGGGTGGGTTTCCTTCCGGAAAAAGCCCACGGCCCGCAGGTGCGGATCGTTCGGGATATCTTCCAGCTCGACAATCTCACCGCAGGGAATTTCAAGCCGAGGCAGCACCTCGAGCCAGTCGGCGGTCGAGCGCGTCGCGATAAAATCACCCGCCAAGCTGTACACCGCCTCGATATTGTCAGCCCGGGTGGCAAGGCTGTCGAAACGCGGATCATCTTTCAGTTCGGGCCGGCCGACTTCTTCCCAGAACCGCACCCACTGGATATCGGTATAGGCAAGCAGGCAGATAAAACCATCGGTCGTTTTATACGGCCGCCGCGACGGGGTCAGGACACGCGAATAACCCATCGGACCTTCAGGCGGATCGAACGTATAGCCGAAGATATGATCGGCCATGTTGAAGGCCACCATCGTCTCGAACATCGGAATTTCGACGAACTGCCCCCTGCCCGACCTTTCACGTTCCAGCAGGGCAGCAAGCACCGCGTTCACGGTGACAAGACCGCATGTCTTGTCCGCCATGATGGTCGGCATATAGCGCGGCTCACCCACGAGGCGCGCCATCAGGTCCGCGCTGCCGCTCAGTCCCTGAATGACGTCGTCATAGGCCGGTCGGCCGGCATAGGGGCCATCCATGCGAAACCCGTGAATACCGGCATAGATAATCCGCGGATTGCGGGCGAGGACGGCATCATGGCCGAAGCCCAGCCGTTCCATCGCCTGCGGGCGCACCGAATGGAGAAACACGTCGGCGGTATCGATCAGACGCCACAAGGCCTCCTTGGCGGGCTCCTGCTTAAGATCGAGCACAAGCGAGCGCTTGTTGCGGTTCAGCCCCATATACAGCGCCGACATATCGGCGGAGCGCTTCGGCCCGGTATAACGCGTGGTATCCCCGGCCGGTCCTTCGATTTTCACGATATCGGCGCCCATGTCGCCCATTGTCTGGGTCGCCAGTGGTCCGAGGACAACCGAAGTCAGATCGAGAACGCGAATGCCGTCCAGTGGGCCCGGCACTTAAAGGTCTTTCACACGGGGAAGAATTTTCTCACCAAAGACCTTCAGGGATTTCATGATTTCTTCCTGTGACAGTGAGCCGAAATCGACCAGGAAGGTGACCTGGGTGATGCCGATATCACGCAATACCTTGATCCGCTCAACCACCTGATCCGGCCCGCCCATCACGACCCTGCCGGGATAATACCGGTCGAAGGTAAGTTCCACGGTGCCCTTGTCACGCTGATCGTAGCCTTTATAGGCTTCAGGGTCCGGCGGTTTGCTGGCGGCTTCCTTGCCCGCCTTGCCGTATTCCCCCATCGGGCCGTCAACGACCGCTTTCAGCCGCGCGTCGTCTTCATCTTCCATGAAATACGCGTGATAGACACAGCAGACCTCATGATCTTCGACCTTGCGACCATATTTCGGCAGCGCGTCGCGATACCAGCTGATCCGTTCCGCGGCGAGATCATGATCAACGTGATAGGCGACATAGAGCAGGTTGTGCCCTTCCTGCGCCGTCCATTCGAAGCTTTCAGGCGACATAAGGCAGGCATTCCAGATCGTCGGCCTTTTCTGATAGGGCGTCGGCAGGATTTTCAGGCCCGACATTTTCGGGCGGAACTTGCTGTCGAATTCCAGCGGTTCGCCATCCCATGCCTTCAGAACCAGCTCGACACCTTCCTCGACGCGCTCGCGGCTTTCCTTCATCGGCACACCGAAGGCATCGAATTCGTCGCGGATAAACCCGCGCCCGACGCCGAGATCGAACCGGCCATTGGACAGCTGATCCAGTGTCGCCGCCTGTTCCGCCACGCGCACCGGATCGTTCAGCGCCATGACGGTGGCCCCGGTCGCAAGGCGGATATTCTCGGTCCGCCCCGCCAGATAACAAAGAAAAGCATAATTCGCTGACAGAAACCCGCCGTGACGCACGAAATGATGTTCGACCATCCACGCGTAATCGATCCCGATTTTATCCGCGTATTCGACCTGCTCGACGATATTGTGCATATGAGTATGCACATCGCGGTCGCTGTCGGGCAGATTCGTCGGCAGATAAAAAAGGCCGAATTTCATTGGTGACTCCCATGGATTGCCGTGGTCTTTGCCGCGTGCTCCGTAACTAATACAATCCTTCCCGGCAGACGGGCAATAACAACGCAAAGAAAGTGAGAACACTGTGATCGATAGCGAAGAAATCCTCCGGCAGAAACTGAGCATCGCATGGCGCTTTTTTTACGGGCGCGGCTTCGTGGACGGGTTCGGCCATATCAGCGCGCGCACCCAGGACCCCAATGTGGTCCTGATGACGCCGCACGAACTCGGCAAAGTATCTCACCCGGAAGATTTCCTGCTCTGCGATCTCGATGGTAACCAGATCGGCACGACCGAGAAGCTACCCGGCGAACTTCCAATACACCTCGAAGTCTTCAAGGCACGGCCGGACGTCAACTCTGTTGCCCATTTTCATACCCATAACGCGACAAGCTTTTCCATGTCGGAACACGATCTGCAACCGACTTATTTCATGGCATCTATTTTCAATGGCGGCATTCCGGTTCATCCGGATTCACGCCTGATCATGACCGAGGAGCGCGGCCGCGACATGGCGGAAACGCTGGGCGATTGCCGCGCCATGCTGCTGCGCGCCCACGGCATCGTCGTCACCGGACCGGATATCGAGGAAATGACCACCGGGGTCTATTTCATGGAAGACAATGCAAAGCGCACGGCGATCGCCGCATCCATGGGAAATTACGAAGTGCTCGGCGAAGAAGAGATGGAAGAAATTGCCGAAGAACTTCTCCGCACGCGCGGCCCCATTGGCCGAGTGTGGGCTCTGGCAGAGATCGAAGCCGCAGAAATGGACTCCGAATGAGCGCGATAAAAACGGTTCACGACGCGGAATACGCTACGGCGAACCTCGGCGAGCGGATCGTTGCCGCCCTGAAGGATGCGGGTATCCCGCCGGAGAAATGGACCCCGGAAATACTCGGGCCGGCGGACCAGATTCATGGTGGCGGATTACAACAAACGCAGGTCCATGCGGCCCTGGTCAGTATTACGTCCGATATGCACCTGCTGGATATCGGCTGCGGCATCGGCGGTCCCGCGCGCTATTTCGCGACCGAATTCGGCTGCCGGGTGACCGGTATCGACCTGACCGACGAATATATCGACGCAGCCAGCCTCCTGACCCAAAAAATCGGACTATCGGACAGAGTGGCGTTTGATTGCGGCGACGCCACCGCCCTGCCCTATGATGATGCCTCCTTCGACATGGCCTGGGCACTAAACGTGACGATGAATATCGAGGACCGCGCCGGGTTTTATGCGGGTGTGCATCGTGTGCTGAAACCTGGTGGCAGGTTCTGCATCAGCGAAATCGGCCAGGGTCCCGGCGGAGAACCGTATTACCCGCTGACCTGGGCGGCCGATCCGGCCTACAGTTTTCTCCTGCCGCCGGAGGACATGCGCACCCTGCTCGAATCCTCCGGATTCCGCGTGGTCGAATGGATCGACGAAACCGCCCGCCGCAAAGCATCGACCGATGGACGCCCGGCCGAAACCGCGCCGGTGGAGACCCCGCTGACCATCGAAATCACCCGTGGGGCGGACTATCCCGACCGCCGCAAGAACTCCGGCCGAAGCGCCAAGGAAGGCCGGTTGACCAATGTGATGCTGGTGGCTGAACGTATCTGAGATCTCGTCCCATCAGTCCTCCGCGGGCCCGTGGCAATACAGGGAACAACCATGAAAACACCGATGCTTGGTCTTAGAACCACGGTCAACAAGGTTGCTGACCTCGCAAAAGCGAAAGAGTGGTACGGCGAAGCCTTTCAGATCGCCCCCTATTTCGACGAGCCGTTTTACGTCGGCTTCAACGTCGCCGGATACGAATTGGGCCTGATGCCGGACGACATGCCGGCGGCGGACAAGACCGATAACGTGCTCAGCTATTGGGGGGTCGCCGACATCGCGACGGAATTCGCCCGCCTCAAATCCCTCGGTGCGACCGCGGAATCCGATCCCGTCAATGTCGGCGGCGACATCATGGTGGCGGAGCTCTAAGACCCGTGGGGCAACACGATCGTCTTGATCTATAATCCGGAATTCAAGCTGCCGGAATAAACGTGAGCCTTCACCCACGGTGACAAGTGCCGGAC
>CAJQLI010000217.1 GCA_905479125.1 uncultured Alphaproteobacteria bacterium
TGAAGAAATAACCGGAGTAATACAGGCTCGTCGGCCGGACACTTTGCCGGGCGGCGGCGAACGTTCTATAATTCTCCGAAGAACTAGGGCACTGCGTTGGGCGGTGCCGCGCCTGGAGAAGACAGATGGAACGCACATTCGCACGCGAAGTTGAAATGTTGCGCCGGGGCGACGGCGAATATTTCGAAGGCGAAGGCATTCTCGCCATCACCAAGGCGCTTCTCCAGTCCGGCGTATCCTACGTCGGCGGTTACCAGGGCGCTCCGGTCTCCCACCTTATGGACGTTCTCACCTCGGACTCGAAGGGTCTGATGGCAGAGCTCGGCGTACATACCGAAATCTGCGCCAACGAGGCCGCCGCCTGCGCCATGCTCGCCGCATCGGTCAACTACCCGCTACGCGGCGCGGTCACCTGGAAATCCACCGTCGGCACCAATGTCGCATCAGACGCGCTGTCCAATATCGCCTCGGTCGGGGTTATCGGCGGATCGCTGATTATTCTCGGCGAAGATTATGGCGAAGGCTCATCCATTATCCAGGAACGCAGCCACGCATTTGCGATGAAATGCTCGGTTTGGCTGGTTGATCCTCGCGTGAATCATCCGCGCATTGTCGAACTGGTCGAAAAATCGTTTGAGCTGTCAGAGATCAGCCATACGCCGGTGATGATGGAATTCCGCATCCGTGCCTGTCACGTCACCGGGCGGTTCGACACCAAGGATAACAAGAAACCGCGCTATTCGATGAACGACAAGATTCCGGAGCCGGAATACAACCTCGACCGGATCGCCCTGCCGCCGTCGACCTATCTTCAGGAAAAGATGAAAATCGATCAGCGCTTCCCGGCAGCGATCAAATTCATCAAGGATAATGGTCTGAACGAATTCTTTGACGGCGATTGCGACGACGTCGGCATCATCTGCCAGGGCGGGCTGTACAATTCCGTAATGCGGGGGCTGCAGCAACTCGGCCTCGCAGATCCGTTCGGCAATTCACGTATCCCCATCTACTGCATGAACGTGACCTATCCGATGGTCCCCGAAGAAGTCACAGAATTCTGCGCCGGCAAACGGTCTGTCTGTATCGTCGAGGAAGGCTTCCCCGACTACCTCGAGCAAGCGCTGAACGCGATGCTTCGCAAGGCAGATCTGAACACGACAATTGTCGGCAAGGACGTATTCCCCAAGGCAGGTGAATACCAGTCCGAGGTCATGATGAACGGCCTCGCAAAATTCGTCGAAGGCGCTGTCCCAAAGGGTATCGATCTCGGCCCGATTGCAGCCGTGACAAAGGCCGTTGCCGACAACAAGGCGCTCGCCGCCGAGCTGCTGGGATCGCCGATTCCGAAACGCCCACCGGGGTTCTGCACCGGCTGCCCCGAACGCCCGGTGTTTTCGGCGCTCAAACTCGCCCAGCTCGACCCCGAAATCGGCAATATGCATATTTCCGCGGATATCGGCTGTCATACGTTTTCAACCCTGCCCCCCTTCAACATGGGCAACACGGTCACCGGTTACGGACTCGGTCTCGCGAGTTCGGCGGGCGTGAAGGATTCGATGGCACGGCATACAATATCAATCATGGGAGATGGCGGCTTCTGGCATAACGGCCTGTCCACCGGGATCAGCGGCGCGGTATATAACAAGCATGACAATCTGCTGATCATCATGGCCAATGGATATTCATCGGCCACGGGTCAGCAGCAACTTCCGTCCTCGACCGCCGGCGGCCTGCGCATGACCGATACCGTGGTGCCGATTGAAAACGCGCTGAGAGGCGTCGGCGTAAAATGGATCAAGAAGCAATACACCTATCAGGTCGGCACCATGCGGAACCTGATCAAGGAAGCGCTGACGTCGACCGAAAAAGGCCTGAAGGTCATCATTGCGGAGGCCGAGTGCCAGATCGCCAAGCAACGGCGTGAAAAACCGCGAATTGCAGGTCTGCTTAAATCCGGCAAACGGGTTGTCCGAACAAGGTTCGGCGTCGATGAAGACACCTGTACCGGCGACCATTCCTGTATCCGGCTGTCTGGTTGTCCGTCACTTTCGGTCAAGCCGAACCCCGACCCGTTGCGGAAAGACCCTGTCGCAAGCGTTTTGAATTCCTGTGTCGGCTGCGGCCTGTGCGGAGAGGTATCTGATGCCGCGGTCCTCTGCCCGTCCTTCTTCCAGGCGGAAATCATTCAGAACCCGAATATCATTGACCGGGCGGCGCACAAATTACGCTCGGCCTTTATCAGCATGCTGCAGGGCAAGCAGGAAGCCGCCGATATCCCGGCCCCGCCTCAGGATTCAACCGGCGACATCCGGGTGGCAGCCGAATGAGTACCCTGCCGGAACGTCCGATTTCGATGGTCATCGGCGCCCTCGGCGGCGAGGGTGGCGGCGTATTGACGACATGGGTCGTCCGCGCAGCCGAAATGTGTAATTTCCCGACACAGTCGACATCAATCCCCGGGGTCGCACAGCGCACCGGAGCGACAACCTATTACGTCGAAATCTATCCCGCGCCCCATGACCAGCTCGACGGCAGGTCCCCCGTGATGGCGCTTTACCCGGCTCCCGGCAACATGGATATCGTTGTGACATCCGAGTTGATGGAAGCCGGCCGCATGCTCGAGAACGGCATGGTGACGTCCGACCGGACCACCTTGATAGCCTCCACCCACCGGGTTTATTCCATCACGGAAAAATCGGCGATGGGGGACGGGCTGTTCCGTGGCGACAACCTGGATAACGCAGCACAGAAGCTGGCAAAACGTGCGATCCTGTTCGACATCGCCAATCTGGCGGAAAAAGAAGGCACCGTTCTCAACGCGATCGTTCTCGGTGTGATTGCCGGGTCGGGTGAACTGCCGATCCCGGTGGAGAATTTCGCTGAGTCCATTCGCGAATCCGGCGTTGCCGTGGAATCGAACCTCAAGGGATTTGAGGTCGGCCTCGCCTATATGAAGGGCAACCTGAACCTGCCCGAAGCCGCGCCGACCAAGAAATTTCGCGCGCCCAAACCAAGCGCCGACAGCCTGATCGCCGAGGTCGCAGCAAGCTATCCCGGAGAAGCGCTCGCCATTGTGACTGAAGGCGTGAAACGCCTCGTCGATTATCAGAACGCAGCCTATGCCAAGCTTTACCTGGACCGCCTGTCCGGCGTATTGGCGATAGACCGTGAACGTGGCGGCGAACGGAACAACTGGGCATTGACGGTTGAGACGGGCCGTTATCTGGCGTTGATGATGTCCTACGAGGACATCATCCGGGTTGCCGATCTGAAATCCCGACGGTCGCGTTTCCAGCGGGTTCGCACCGAAGTGATGGCGAAGGAGAATGAACCGGTCCACATGACCGAATTCCTCAAGCCCGGTTTCGATGAATTCACGTCGATCATGCCCGCCTGGCTGGGCCGCCCGATCATGAACTGGGCCATGGGGAATAACTGGGCGAAGAATTACAATTTCGCCATGCGGGTGCGGACGCACACGATATTCGGCTTTGTCCGCGTGTGGGGCCTGTCGAAACTACGGTTCTACCGGCCGCGGACCTATCGTTACAGTCAGGAACAGCCGGCCATCGAAGGCTGGTTGGAAATCGTTAAAGACGCAGCCGCGCTTCACTACCAGCTCGCTGTAGAAATCGCGGAACTTGCAAACCTTCGCAAGGGGTATTCCGATACGCACAAACGGGGGCTGGAGAACTTCGCCCGGATCATGGCTGACATATCCATCCCCTGTTCGAAAGCTGAAAAAGACCCGGCATGGGGAGCCGAAGCGCTCGTCCAGCTTCGCACCGCAGCTCTCGCGGATCCTGAGGGTGGCGCACTGGACAAGGCATACACGGCATTATCCGCCC
>CAJQLI010000218.1 GCA_905479125.1 uncultured Alphaproteobacteria bacterium
CGCAACCTGCCACCGCATCGGAAGGGGAGAGACCGACGAGAAGTTTCTCGACGTCGCATCCTTCCAGACCATCGCCGACAGCCCGTCTAAAACCGCACTGAACCTCCGCGTGTTTCTCAAATCTCCCCACAGGAACATGCCTGACCTGATCCTGAACGAAATCGAAATAGACAGCGTGATTGCCTATATCCAGAGCCTGAAATCAACGACCAGGTAAAATAAGCTGGGCCCGCCCTAGCGCAGGGTCAGTTTCCGCCGTTCTGACGCGTTCCGGCCCCATTGCCAGAGGGCCCCGTCCCGCATCAGCACAATGGTCGATGATGACCCGGCTGCCACCGCCGAGACGTTCTGCAGTATTGCCACCGGATCGGGCCCGTACCCCGCACCCCAGGCCATCAATGTGCCGTCTTTCAGGATCGCAAGCGAATGAGACGACCCGGTCGCAACACCGACCGCGCCGGACACCAGGTGGCTCCACCTGACGGCCTTGTCGCCGAGGCCATGACGTCCCACCGGGCCGTAAATATTCCCACCCGTCCCCATCACATCGCCGTTTTTCATCAGCAGGAGGGCATGGCCGGTATGCGCGAACGCCTGTGCAGCATCAGACGCGGTTTGCACAAAACGGTCAGTTTCCTGCAGCCGCCCGTCACCATATTGCCCGCGATGGGCGAGGCCTTTCACGAACAGGGCACCTGATCTGGTGACATAGTAGTTCGCGCCATCGCCGACGGCGGCCGCCACAACATCGGCCGCTATCCGCGCCGGGGTTTCAGCACCCGCGATCCACCAGAGCGTAGAAGACGTGTCGATCACCAGCACGCCGGTCCGACCGGCAGCAAACGAGGCCACGCCTTTGTGCACGGTTTCAGCTGGACGCGAAGCGCGGCCGTATCGCCGCAGAACACCGTTTGTATCCAGCACGTAATAAAACCGCCGACCAACGCCGACCTGCACGGCATTCGATGCTACCGGTTTCGGGGAAGATTCATCTTCCCAGCCATAGGCGATACCTTCAACGATTGCCATGTGGCGATCATAATAGGCTGCCAGTACCGGCGAGGAGCTATCGGCCAGGGCTGCCCTGCCGGACAGAAAAATCGCCGCAACAAGCATGAGCGCGCAAACACCGCCAACGCCCCGCCTTTTAACCCGGTACATTTTGCTAAAGCGCGGCAATAAGCGCATCGAGCGTCTCGTCGGGTTTTTCAACCATCATCATGTGACCGGCGCCATCGAGAATGACCGTCTGCGCACCCGGTATGGCAGTGGCCAGGGGGGCCGTAGCCTTCGGCGGGGTCATGATGTCCCGGTTTCCACAGATGAACAGCGTCGGACATGTAATCTTCGCCGCCGCCGCCAGCGCACCCTTGTATACGTCACAGGCGGCCATATCGATGCCCAGCACGTCGTCAGGCCCACGCGCCAACAGCGAGCGACCACCGCCCTGCATCCACATCCCGGGCGCCCGGTTCAGGCCGAAATAGGCGGGCTTGCCGAAGCCCCAGGACACAATCAGGTCCCATGCCGCCGGATCATTCGATTTCGTCGCGGCCAGCAAGTCAGGATGCACCGGCATCTCGGCACCAACCCCGAGCAAGGCCAGCGCAGCAATCCGCTCCCCACCGGTTGACCCTGCCGACAGCGACGCCAGCGACCCCATCGAATGCCCGACCAGCGATGCCGACGGCGCGCCGGTCGCCTCGACCAGCCGGACGAGCCAGGCACCGATCTCATCGATACTTTCCAGGGCGGGGCCATCGGACTTGCCATGCCCCGGCAGATCGACTGCCAGCACCGACCGCCCGTGCCAGGCGAACCAGCGCGTCTGCAGCGCCCAGATCGTATGATCCATCCCCGCACCATGCACGAATATGACAACCGGCTGGCCGGGATCGAACGGCTTTCCGCCGGTAGCTGCGAAAACCTTTTTGCCGTCTACCTGCAGTTCCATTATTTACCCGCCTTTTTCTGAAGGGCGCGCATCGCCGCCTTCAGCGCCTGGTCGAGATCGGCGAGCAGATCATCGGCATCTTCCATGCCGACCGACAGCCGCACCAGTTCCTCACCGATGCCCGCGGCCTTGAGCGAGGCTGCATCCATCTGCTGGTGGGTGGTCGATGCCGGGTGAATGACGAGGGATTTCGCATCCCCGACATTCGCCAGGTGCGAAAACAGGCCGAGCTTTTCGATAAAGATACGCCCGGCATCCCGACCGCCCTTGATGCCGAAGGAAAAGATAGCGCCCGGCCCTTTCGGCAGCATCTTGGCCGCGAGCGCCTTGTCGGGATGGTCATCGCGCTCCGGCCAGGTGACCCAGTCGACGGCGTCGTGGTTACCGAGAAATTCCACCACCTTGCGCGCATTGGAAACATGGCGCTCCATCCGCACATGCAGGGTCTCGACCCCCTGCAGGATATTGAAGGCATTGATCGGGCTGAGGGTCGCGCCGAAATCGCGCAGGCCTTCCCCCCGGGCGCGCATGATGAATGCGGCAGGGCCGAATTCCTCGGCGAAGTTCAGCCCGTGATACCCTTCATAGGGCTCGGTCAGGGTCGGGAACCTGCCCGATGCCTCCCAGTCGAAATTGCCGGAATCCACCAGCACGCCCGCGATGGACGTTCCATGCCCGCCGAGAAACTTTGTCGCCGAATGCATGACGATATCAACGCCATGCTCGAACGGGCGGCACAAATAGGGGGTCGCGAAGGTGTTATCGATCATCAGCGGAACGCCCGCATCATGCGCGATCTCCGATATCCTCGGCAGGTCCATGATCTCCAACCCCGGATTACCGAGAATTTCGCCAAAGACCAGACGCGTATCGGGGGTAATCGCCTTCGCAAACGCCTCCGGATCCCGCGGGTCGACAAACGTCGTCGTGATCCCGAAGCGCGGCAGCGTGTGGTAAAACATGTTGTGGCTGCCGCCATAGATTGATGACGACGAGACAATATGGCCGCCCTGCCCCATCAGGGTCACGATGGCGAGGTGCAAGGCCGCCTGTCCCGATGCGGTCGCCACCGCGCCGACACCCCCTTCGAGCGCGGCGATACGTTCTTCGAGCACAGCCACGGTGGGGTTCGATATCCGCGAATAGATGTGTCCCGCCCGTTCAAGGTTAAACAGCGCCGCCGCATGATCGGTGTCTTTGAACACGTAAGACGTCGTCTGGTAGATCGGCGTCGCCCGAGCGCCTGTTACCGGGTCGGGCTGTTGGCCGGCATGCAGCCCGAGGGTGTCGAACTTGAACAGCTTGGGGTCGATCATCTGTGCGCCTTCCGGGCAATCCTGAATTTCGGGCAGCATATAAAGCTATCCCGCCGATGAACGAAAGGCATACCGGCCGATAATCCGACCTAAAACAAGGGGCGACCTTTGCGCATCCACCGGAATCATGGCATGTCTAAATCAATCAAAACAACCAAAACAATCATCCAGTAGGGAGAAAATGATGCCAAGACTTGATGGAAAAGTCGCTATCGTCACGGGTGCCGCACAGGGTATCGGTGCCCATTATGCGAGGGCCCTCGCCGAAGAAGGCGCGAAGGTCGCCCTCGTCGACATCCTCGACGGCACCGCTGCTGCAGAAAGCATCACCGCGGACGTGCCGGGCGCGGACGTTGCCGCTTTCGAGACCGATATCAGCAATGAAGCCGCATGTCTCAAGCTCGTCGATGACGTGGTCGCCAGGTTCGGCGGGCTGCACATTCTGATCAACAATGCTGCCATGTTCGGCACATTGAAGCCGCAGCCTTTCGACGAGATCGATATCGACCTGTGGGACCGCGTACAGGCAGTCAACGTGCGGGGCACATTGTTGATGTGCCGCGCCGCCGCCAAAGTCTTCCGGCCGCAGAATTACGGCAAGATCGTCAATGTCGGCTCGGACACGATCCTGAAGGGTGTGCCGTTCATGCTGCATTACGTTACATCCAAGGGCGCCATGTACGCGTTTACCCGCTGTCTCGCCAACGAACTCGGTGAGCACAATATATGCGTCAACACGCTCGCCCCCGGACTGACCATGAGCGAGGCGGTCGAATCCTGGGGACCTGAAGGAGACCACGACAAGGGCCTGGTGATTGCCGCCCGCGCTCTTAAACGCCCGCAGGTACCCGAAGACCTGACCGGCGCCTGCGTGTTCCTGTCATCACCCGAAAGCGATTTCATGACGGGGCAATACGTGGCAATCAACGGCGGCGACTGTTTCAGTTAAAACCGGCTGACGGAATTATGATGACGCGGACACTGGACCGCCTCCGGCCGGAGGCGCAAGAGTACCGCATGAGAAATCCGGGAAATACCGACACCCAACAAGGAGACGAAGAATGAAACTCTATTACACCAAGGGCACCTGCTCTTTCGCCCCGCATATCGCGATGCGTGAGCTCGGCATCGAGCCGGAACTGGTTGCCGTAAACCTGATGGAAAAGAAGCTCGGCGACGGTGCTGATTACAAGGCGCACAACCCGAAAGGCTACGTGCCTTATGTGGAAATGGAAGACGGCACCGGCCTCAGCGAGTGCGGCGTCATCATCCAGTACCTCGCCGACCAGCACCCGGAAAAAGGCCTGATCGCAGCTGCCGGCACGCCGGAGCGCTACAAAACGATGGACTGGCTGAGCTTCATCGGCTCCGAGCTGCACAAGAACCTGCCGCCGATCTTCCTGCCCGGCATCCCCGACGATTACCGGGAAATTGCCCGCAACCGCCTCGGCGTGCGCCTGAGCTATATGAACGCCGAACTTGAAGGCAAGGATTACCTGCTGGGCGATACGTTCTCGGCGGCCGACTGCTACGCCGCCGCCATCCTGAACTGGACCAAGCCGGCAAAGGTCGACCTGTCAGCCTACCCGAATGTCGCCGCCTATTACGAACGCTGCTGTGCACGCGACAGCGTAAAAGCCGCCCACGCGGCAGAAGAAGCCGCCGCGGCCTGATCGCAAATGCAGCGCTTTATGGATTTTAGCTTTATCAGGGCATCCTCCCGCCCCTGAATGCGATCAAGCGCCGCCTTGTCATCCTCACTTAGCTCAAGGGCAAACAACACAGGCGGAAAGAGTACCGCACCGATATACCCAGCCGTCTGATTGTCTAGCCCCCAGGTTCTGTGCCATTTCTGATTAGAGTTTCCGGTACTGGCGGTCGCATGTTCAGGGCCTGATGTGGTCGCACGTGGTTGTACTGTCTGAGCCACT
>CAJQLI010000219.1 GCA_905479125.1 uncultured Alphaproteobacteria bacterium
CGATGAGGATCTGGCGCGGTCGGCCGGCGATATCGCGACGACGATCTTTCACCCGGTCGGCACCTGCAAGATGGGCAGCGACGAGATGGCCGTGGTCGATGACCGGTTGCGGCTCCGCGGGCTGAAAGGCTTGCGCATCGCCGATGCATCGATCATGCCGACGATCACGTCCGGCAACACCAATTCGCCGACGATCATGATCGCGGAGAAGGCGGCCGAGATGATGAAGGAAGACCGGGTGAGCCGATGACGGACAGTAAACTATATGATGGGATCACCGATCTCGGCGCGGATGCCGCTGCCGCCTTCGATATCGCTGCCCTCGACCGCGATTTTTATGAAAACCCCTATCCGGTGTTTCATGCGCTGCGCCGCCATGCGCCGGTACACCGGTTGCCGAACGGAGCATGGTTCCTGACGCGCCATGCCGATCTGGATGCCGCCTATCACGATCCTGTTCTGTTTTCGTCCGACAAGACGGTCGATTTCAAAAAGACCATGGGCGATACGTCGCTCTATGAGCATCACACGACGAGCCTTGTGTTCAACGACCCGCCGGGCCACACGCGGGTGCGCAAGCGTCTTGCGCCCGCCTTTACGCCGCGGGCGTTGCGGGCCCTGGAATCGCGGGTCCGGGAGGTCGTGGACGCCTCGCTGGACGAGGTGGCGGAGATGGGATCGTTCGACCTGCTCCATGATTTTGCGATGAAGCTGCCGATCGAGCTGATCGGCGACATGCTGGGCGTGCCGCGTGAAGACCGGCATCTGCTGTCGCCCTGGGCGGTCGCGATCCTGGGCGGGCTGGAAGCAGACCTGGCGCCCGCACAACGGGATGACGCGGCATTGGCCGTCGATAATTTCAAGGATTACCTGCGCTGGCTGATTGCCGAGCGGCAGAAAAACCCGCTCTCGGGCGAGGATGGCGAAGTGTTGTCCAAGCTGGTCGGGCCCGATGCCGAAGGCGATACGCTGACCGAGCTGGAATTGCTGCATAACTGCATCTTCCTGCTCAATGCCGGGCATGAGACGACGGCGAACACGGTGACGAATGGTGTGGATGCGCTGCTGCGGTTCCCCGATCAGCTGGACCGCCTGCGCGCCGACCCGGAGCTGATCGTCAGCGGCGTTGAGGAATTGCTGCGTTTCGAAAGTTCGGTGCAGCTGAACAACCGGAAGCTGACGGCGGATGCCGAAATCGGCGGTGTGGCGATGAACAAGGGGGATTACGTCTGGCTGTGTATCGGCGCGGCCAACCGGGACCCGGCGGAATTTCCCGATCCCGATGCCATTGATATCGGGCGCGATCGCAATAAACATCTCGCCTTCGGGTCAGGCATTCATGCCTGTGCCGGGATGTCTCTCGGGCGGATGGAAATCCGCATTGCGCTGAACGGCTTTGTCCAGCGGTTCGGGCAGATCGAGCCGTCCGGCACGGCGCTGCACCACCCGCGAGCGCGATTCCGGGGGTTCGTCGATTATCCGGTGACGGCGTCCGTCTGAGCCGTCCTCCGCATTTGATTGACGCCAAACCGATACAGCCGTAGTTTCCGGCGCTCTGAAACACCCGGAGGATCAGGCACTTGGCCGATCTGAAATCTCTCGGCGCGGACGCCAAGGCGTGGCCGTTTGCCGAGGCGCGCAGTCTTCTGAAACGTACCGCCGGCAAGGTGCCCGAAAAGGGTTACGTGCTGTTCGAGACCGGCTATGGGCCGTCCGGCCTGCCGCATATCGGCACCTTTGGCGAGGTCGTGCGTACCACCATGGTGCGGCGCGCATTCGAAGCGATGTCCGATATTCCCACCAAACTGTTTGCGTTCTCCGACGATATGGACGGTCTGCGCAAGGTGCCGGAAAACGTGCCCCAGCAGGAAATGATGGCCGAACATCTGGGCAAGCCGCTGACCAGCGTGCCCGATCCGTTCGGCACGCATGAAAGCTTCGGGCATCACAATAATGCCCGTCTTCAGGCTTTTCTCGACCGGTTCGGCTTCGATTACGACTTCAAAAGCGCGACCGATTGTTACAAAGCCGGTATGTTCGACAAAACGCTGCTGGATATCCTGCGGCTGCACGACCGGATCACCGGCGTTATCAAGCCGACCCTGGGTGAAGCGCGGCGGGAAACCTACAGCCCGTTCCTGCCGGTCTGCGAAAAAACCGGCCGGGTGCTGCTGGCGAAAATCGTCGAGACAAAGCCCGATGACGGCACTGTCATATATGAAGACGAAGACGGGTCGCTGGTCGAAACGCTTGTCACGGGCGGTCATTGCAAACTGCAGTGGAAAGCCGACTGGGCGATGCGTTGGACCGCTTTATCGGTCGATTACGAGATGTCGGGCAAGGATCTGATCGATTCAGTCCGGCTTTCGAGCCAAATCTGCAAGATTTTGGGTGGAACACCGCCCGATGGCTTCACATATGAGCTTTTTCTCGACGAAAATGGCGAAAAAATATCAAAATCGCGCGGAAACGGCCTTTCTGTGGAAGAATGGCTCGAATATGCGACGCCGGAGAGCCTGTCGCTTTACATGTACAACTCGCCGCGCAAGGCGAAACGGCTCTATTTTGATGCCATTCCGCGCCACGTCGACGATTACCTGACCCATCTGGAAAAATTCGGTGAGCAGGAAGACAGCAAACAGCTGGAAAACCCGGCCTGGCATATTCATAACGGCACACCGCCCGCCCCCGAGGGACATGTCACGTTCGGCCTGCTGCTGAACCTCGCCAGTGTCTGCAATACCGAGGATCCGGCAGTCCTCTGGGGCTTTATCACCCGCTATGCCTCCACGGCGACGCCCGAGACCGCGCCGATCCTCGATACGCTGGTCGGCAATGCGATTGCCTATTACCGGGATTTCGTGAAACCTAACAAGAGCTATCGTGCCCCCGACGACAAGGAACGCGCCGCCCTTCAGGAACTGGTCACATCGATGAAGGCCATGCCCGCCGATGTGGATGGCGAAACCATCCAGACCGAGGTCTACGAGGTCGGCAAGCGCCATGAGTTTGAAAACCTGCGGGATTGGTTCAAGGCGCTCTATGAAGTGCTGCTCGGCCAGAGCCAAGGGCCACGCTTCGGCTCGTTCGCGGCCCTTTACGGCAAGGATGAGACGGTCGAGCTGATCGGTCGCGTGCTCGCCGGGGAAAGTGCTGCGGCGGAATAATCCGGTCGCCCGACAGGGCAGCATGATCTGCCAGCCGGTGTCACCCGTACCCGGGCCATGAATATTTTCTACCTAGACCGCGATATCGAGCGCGCCGTGCAGTTTCATTGCGACAGCCATGTCGTGAAAATGTGCCTCGAGACGGCACAGATTCTGTGTACGGCACTGCATCGATACGATCAGCCCGCGCAGTACAAACCGACCCACGTGAAACACCCGTCGGTTCTATGGGCCGGGGACAGTCTTGCGCAATTCCAGTGGCTAAGACGGTTCGGCAAGGCGCTCTGCGCCGAATACACCTTTCGCTATGGCAAGCGGCACGCGTCGGAGGATGTCATTGACGCCCTGCCGGAGACGCCGCCATTGCCCGATGCCGGATGGACGGAACCGCCGCAGGCAATGCCGGATGCCTGCAAGCGGGACGACCCTGTGGCTGGATACCGGGTATTCTATGCCGCCGAGAAAGCGCATTTCGCCAAATGGACCAAACGGCCGGTGCCGGAATTTATGTCGGATTGAGGATGTTTTCCCGACAGCCCGCGGGCGTCAGGCCGGTTTCCAGCCGAGTCCAAGCCGTGCGTAGTTCGGCATCATCACCAATCCGTCTTCGCGATAGGGCTCGAACGCGGCGCGCAGCGTGTCCATCAGGGCGTCACGTCCTTCATCGTCGAGCTTGTCGACCGTCTCGGAATAGCCGCGGATCAGCGCACGGTTGATGTAATCGTCCAGGTCGTCGACCGGGCGCTTGTAGCGCATTTCGTGTTCTGTCGCTTTGCTGAACCCTGCGGCATTGAGTATTTCAGACAACTGCCCGGGCTGTCCCAGGCTGTGACGATGCGGCACGGCACCTTCTTCCTGTCCCATCGCTTCGGCGATCGCGCGGCGGATGACGAAGAAGGGCGGGTTTTCATCGTAAGGTCCCCATACGATGTAGCCGACGCGTCCGCCGGGTTTGAGAACACGCAGAACTTCGCGGGCTGCGGCGACTTTGTCTTCCGGGAACATCAGGCCGAACCGGCAGGTGACGCAGTCGAAGCTATTGTCGGCGAAGGCAAGTGACGTCATGTCGGCGGCCGTGAAACTGATCACGTCGAGGCCGACATTCACGGATCGGTCGCGCGCCTTGGCCAGCATTTCGGGCGTAAGATCGCAGGCGGTAATCGCACCGTTACCGCCAAGTGCAAGGCCGATACTGATTGCCGGATCACCGGTTCCCGAACCGAGGTCGAGCACCCGTTCCCCGGCGACGATGCCGGCAAGCTTTATCAGCATCTGGTTCAGCGTATCGTCGGTCGACAGTCCCTGGGCGGCGGTCGCCGTCCAGCTGCTGCTACGGCCTTTCCAGTGCTCTCGCCCGACCTGGTTCTGGTCTTCCATCAGATTTTCCTGCCGCCTTCGCGTTCGGCGAATTCGAAATACAGCTCGCGCGCCCGTTTTGCGACGGGGCCGATCTGGTAATGCGTGTCTGCGACCTGAATGACAGGCTGCACTTTGGAATAGTTTCCGGTCAGGAATACTTCGTCGGCGGCCGCGAGGTCGGCGAGCGTCAGTGTTATTTCGGCGACGTCATATCCGTCATCGGTCAGCAGTTCCATGACGCGCCGCCGGGTCAGTCCCGACAGGAACGCGCCGTTCGCCGCCGGGGTCTGAACGGTGCCGTCCCGAACGATAAACAGGTTATTGGTCGCAAACTCGGCGACATTGCCCATCGCGTCCAGGACGACCGCCGTGCCGAATCCCTTCTGGCGCGCTTCCATCATCGCGCGGGCGACATTCGGATACAGGCAGGATGCCTTCGCATTGGTCGGTGCCGCTTCGGGCGACGGGCGCCGGTAGCTGGAAATCATGGTTTTGATCCCGCCCCAGGCGGGCATCGGTGCCTCGAATACCGTCAGAATGAACTGTGTCGATTCCAGGTCCGGGGCGACGAAGCCGTCCTCGAAATACATCATCGGGCGGATATAAAGCTCGGCGTCTTCCGGGAATTTTTCGATCCCTTCCCAGGCCAGGGCGATGATTTCGTCGGCGGTGAGCGGGGCTGTCATCCCGAACGCCTTGCCGGATTCGATGATGCGCGCGCAATGGCGGTCGAGGTCGGGGACAAGCCGGGCGATAGACCGGGCGCCGTCGAAGACCGAGGATGCCATCCACCAGGCATGGCTCATCGGCCCCAGCATGGGCTCATTGCCCTCAAACCACGTGCCGTCCTTCCAGGTGAACGACGCGCGGTCCATCAGTTCAGGGCTCCGGGCTTGATCGGCACGACGTTATCGGGACTGATATCGGAGCCCTCGTCGCGGAATGCTTTTGCATAAGCGTGAATTCGCGTGACCATGGCATGCAGGCCATTGGCGCGGCTGCCGCTCAGATGTGAGCCGAGCTCGAGCACTTCGAAGAATGCGGGGGGCGTGCCGATGATTTCGTCCGGCGTGCGACCCGAATATACCCGTAACAGAAGGGCAACCAGCCCGCGGACGATCATCGCATCCGAATCCGCATCGAAGTATATCCGGCCGTCTTCCTGCCGGGCATGGAACCATACCTGTGACTGACAACCCGGGACTTTATGTGCCTCGTCCTTCTTGTCGTCGGACAGATCGGGCAGGGCCTTGCCCAGCTCGATGATGTATTCGTAGCGCTGAACCCAGTCGTCGAAGAACGCAAATTCGTCGATGATTTCCTGGGTTGTCTGGTCAATTGTCTCAATATCGGTCATGTGACGGATATAGTCCGGTTTCGGGGCCCGATCAATGGACGGGGTCCGGAGCACCGGTTTTTCCATCCCCGCGATTCGGGATAGTTTGAGCTCAATGAGCTTACCGAGGTCCAACCGTTGACAGATATACATTCGCTTCTGCTTCCCCTGCTTCGTCTGCTGCCGCCCGAGGCTGCGCATACCCTGTCCATCCGCGGGCTGAAGTGGGGTATGGGACCAAAAGACCGGACCCCGGACGATCCGGTTCTTGCGACATCTGTCTGGGGATTGGATTTTCGCAATCCGATTGGTCTCTCTGCCGGTTTTGACAAAGGCGCTGAGGTGCCCGATGCCATGCTGGCGGCCGGGTTCGGGTTTGTGGAGGCGGGCACCGTTACTCCGCTTCCCCAGCCGGGGAATCCAAAGCCTCGGGTGTTCAGGCTCTCTGAAGACCGCGCCGTCATCAACCGTCTGAGCTTCAACGGGACGGGCCTTGCCCCCTATGTCGGGCGTATTTCCAAACGCGAAAAGGGGCTTGGTCCTTTCGGGGCGAATATCGGTAAGAACAAGGCGACGGAGGACGGCGCGGCCGATTACGAAATATGTGTCGAGGCCGTTGCACCTTATGTCGACTACCTGGTTGCCAATGTGTCATCCCCCAATACGCCGGGTCTCCGCGCGATGCAGGGGCGCGAAATCCTGAAGGACATGCTGGTCCGGGTACTGGATGCGCGGGCCCGAGCGGTGCCCGACGTTGCCAAAAGGCCGCCGCTGATCGTGAAGATCGCGCCGGATCTGGATGATGATGAGCGCGCGGATATCGCCGCTGTGATCCTGGAAACCGGGGTCGACGGTATGACGGTTGCGAATACGACTGTTCAGAGGCCGGACCATATGACCGATGGTCAGACGCAGGAAGCCGGTGGAATGAGTGGTGCGCCGCTATTCCCGATTGCACTTCAGATCGTCGGCGACATGTACCGCCGGACCGGCGGAAAAGTGCCGATTATCGGCTGTGGGGGTGTTGCCAGCGGCGCCGAGGCCTATGCCATGATCCGGGCAGGGGCGTCCCTGATCCAGCTCTATTCGGCGCTGGTGTATCACGGCCCGGCCCTTATTCCCCGCATAAAACGGGAACTTGAGACCCTGCTCAAGCGGGATGGGTTTGCCCATATTTCGGATGCAGTCGGCGTTGACTCCAGGCGCGAAAATTAAGCTCCTGGCAACCGGGTATTAACCCTATATCAACCGGTTAACGTCACATTAGCCTTGTTCCGAAACCTTTATCGGCAGGCATGTCTTTTCTCCGTCATATTCTTATCGCGCTCGGTTATTCGATCATCTCGGCGGCCGTCGCGCTGACACTGCCGCGTTTCTTCAACGGTATCGATCCGAACACGTCGATCATGCTGGGTGCCGTGGTGCTTGTCGGCTCCGCGTTGCTGCATGAAGTCTTTGCCCGCCAGGAAGATGAAGGCCGGCTGGTTGAAGAAGTGCAGGACCTGCGCGCCGGCCATGGCAAGGTAATGGGAGAACTGACCCGCGCCCGCGAGGAAGTCGGTCAGATCTACAAGGCAATCGAGACAATGACCCGCCGAGGTCCCGGCGGTAAAGCACTGGAGGACGACGTCGGCAAGGTTATGGCCGAGGTTCGGATGCTTCAGGAGCTTGTCGAGACGCTGACCCGGGAGGCCGACCCTTCGTCGCCACCGGACGAGGTAACGACCGTGGCTCGCATGACGCAGATCGTTACATCACCCGAGGAAGCCGACCCGGTTATCGAACATGATGCAGTGCCCGACGGGCCCCAGCTGGATGACGCAACGATCGTTCACCTGGTGCGGGACGGGATCGCCAAGGACAGGGTCGATCTTGCATTACAGCCGGTTGTCAGCCTGCCGCAGCGCAAACGTAAATTCTATGAAGCCTATACCCGGATCCGCAGTGAATCCGGCGAGGTGATCACGCCCGGCCAGTATATCGCCATTGCCGAGCGCGAGGGGCTGGTTACCGCGATTGACAACCTGATGCTGTTCCGGTGTGTCCAGCAATTGCGCAACAAGCATAATAAGAACCGGAATATCGGGTTTTTCTGCAATATATCGCCGCATACGCTGGCCGATAAAAAATTCTTCAACGATTTCATCCTCTTCATGACCGAGAATTCCTCGCTGGCGCAGGACCTGATTTTCGAGTTCTGCCATTCCACCATCGCAAACCAGGACGATGAGATAAGACACCAGCTCAGCCGTCTCGCGGCGCTCGGTTTCCGGTTCTCCCTCGATCAGGTGAACAGCCTGAATCTCGATTATGGCGCCCTTGCCGAGCAGCATTTCAAATATATCAAAATCGATGCGGCGACGATGCTGCGTGAAGTCCCTCAGCCCACTATCGACATCGACCTGCAGGATTTCAAAAAGGCGCTGGAGCGTCAGGGTATCGATCTGATCGTCGAAAAAATCGAGACCGAGGAAGTGTTACGGGACATCCTCGATTTCCACGTCGATTACGGACAGGGCTATCTGTTCGGAGAACCCAGAAACGTCAATGTTACCTAAGGCTTGCTGAGGTAATACCGCATCAGGGCGACAGCCTCATCGCTGTCCCATTCGGCATGACCCGTGAGGCGGCCCAGTTCCCTGCCGTCCCGCCCGACCAGGATTGTGGTCGGCAGGCCGCGGACCTTTGCGCCGAACATCATTTTCGAGCCGACATCGTGGAATAACGGCAGCGCCGTCAGGCCCAGCTCCTGGCGGAATGGCGTGATTTTTTCCCATCCCTTGCGGTCTTCCGACAGTGCAATAACGGTGAAATCCCTGCTGCCGAGCTTCTGGTGCAGGCGCTCGAGCGAGGGCATTTCGCGCACGCAGGGGCCGCACCATGTCGCCCAGAAATTCATCAGCACAATCTGCCCGCCGAAGTCCTTCAGGGCGCGCATCTTGCCGCCCTGCTCCGTGAAGCCGGCGGCAGGGAGGGGAGCGGGGCTTGCGGCGGGGATGAATTTTTCCATCCACCCGGTGCGCGGCGGGGCGGTAATTGCTCCCGAAACTGTGTCGCTGCGCGCGTATGTGCTTGAATCCGCGCCAATAATGGCCATTATCGCCAGACCGGTGGCAAGAGCGGCACGTGCCCCGGTTTTTTTAATCCCGGATATCAAACCGAACTGAGAACCGAACATAGTCATGGGCACCAAAAATAATTCCGATAGCACGGATTCCGCGGGCGGCGGGTCCAACCAGATGTGGGGTGGACGGTTCGCCGCCGCTCCCGACGCGCTTATGGAGAGAATTAATGCTTCCATCGGCTTTGACAAGGCACTCTATGCGCAAGACATCGCCGGCTCGGTCGCTCATGCGCGGATGCTGGGCGATGTGGGGATTCTGTCTGACGCCGATGTGACGGCGATTTGCGACGGCCTCGCGGGTATTCGCGATGAAATAGAAGCCGGAACGTTCGAATTCAAAACCGAACTGGAAGATATTCACATGAATATCGAGGCCCGGCTCACGGAGCGCATTGGCGATGCCGCGGGCAGGTTGCACACGGCACGATCGCGGAACGATCAGGTGGCGACCGATTTCCGGCTTTGGGTACGCGATGCGGTCGATGCGGCGGATGATGCGCTAAAGGCGCTTCAGACCGCGTTGATTGACCAGGCCGAGGTGCATGCGGACTGGGTGATGCCGGGCTTTACGCATTTGCAGGCGGCCCAGCCGGTTACTGCCGGTCATCACCTGCTGGCCTATGTCGAAATGTTCGGCCGGGACCGCAGCCGTTTCAGCGATGCACGGGCACGGCTGAATGAAAGCCCGCTGGGCGCAGGTGCGCTTGCCGGTACAGGGTTTCCCATCAAGCGGGACATGACGGCGACGGCGCTCGGTTTTGACCGGCCGACAGCCAATTCGCTCGATTCCGTATCGGATCGGGATTTCGTGCTCGAATATCTCGCGGCGGCGGCAATCTGCGCCGGTCATCTGTCCCGCCTTGGCGAAGAGCTGGTGATCTGGTCGTCGGCGCAGTTCCGCTTCGCGCGGCTGTCCGACGCCTTTTCGACAGGCTCGTCGATGATGCCGCAAAAGCGTAATCCGGACGCGGCAGAGCTGATCCGCGGCAAGACGGGCAGGGTGCTCGGCGCTTTCGTTGCGTTATCGACCGTGATGAAAGGACTGCCGCTCGCTTATTCCAAGGATATGCAGGAAGACAAGGAGCCCGTTTTCGATGCAGCGGAGGCGCTAATGGTGTGTGTCGCCGCCGCGACCGGCATGATCGCCGACCTGACCTTCGATCGTGAGCGCCTTGCCGCTGCGGCCGGTGAAGGGTTTACGACCGCGACCGACCTTGCCGACTGGCTGGTACGTGAGGCCGGAGTCCCGTTCCGCGAATCTCATCACATAACCGGACGGGTCGTCGCGCTTGCCGAGGAAAAAGGCTGTGGTCTCGAAGATCTCGCGCTGGCTGAACTGACAGCGATCGACGAACGTATCAGCAATGCGGTGTTCGATGTGCTCGGCGTGGATAACTCGGTGCGCAGTCGCAACAGTTATGGTGGAACGGCGCCGGATAATGTCCGCGCGCAGGTTATTTCCGCCCGGGAGCGGTTTTTGAAATGACGATGCAGAATATTTTCCTGAAACGGATGTTCCTGGCCGTGTTGTGCCTCGCTTTTGCACTCTCGGTGGCGGGTTGCGGCAAGAAGCCCAAAAAACTGACATCTCCAGATAAGACGGTCACCTTTCCGACCCAATATCCGACTTCACGATGAGGCATACCCCGAAATGAGCAGCTTCGAATATCGCGGCGGTGCGCTGCACGCCGAAGATGTATCGCTGACGAACCTGGCTGAAAAAGTCGGGACGCCGTTTTATTGTTATTCCGCGGAGATGCTGCGCAAGGCCTATACAGATTTTGCCGGCGCTTTCGCAGGTCTTGATGTCACCGTCTGTTATGCCGTGAAGGCGAATAGCAACCAGGCCGTCATTGCGCTGTTTGCGGCGCTCGGGGCAGGTGCGGATGTGGTGTCGGAGGGAGAGCTTCGCCGGGCGCTTGCCGCCGGTGTGCCTGCGGACAAGATCGTGTTTTCCGGTGTCGGCAAGACGCGGGACGAAATGGACATGGCCCTGCGGGCGGATTGCGGGCAGTTCAATATTGAATCCGAGCCCGAACTCGCGGCCTTGTCAGAGGTCGCAGCATCCCTGGGCAAATCGGCGACGATCGTGTTGCGGGTCAATCCCGATGTGGATGCCGATACCCATCACAAGATTTCCACCGGCCGTGCCGGTGACAAGTTCGGGATCGAACTTGACCGCATCCGGGAGGTCTATGCTGCCGCGGCGAAAATGCCCGGTCTGAATCCGTCGGGCCTGGCGGTTCATATCGGCTCGCAACTGACGCGGCTTGACCCGTTCCGCGACGCGTTCGAGCGCATCGCCGCCCTTGTGCGCGAATTGCGGGCGGATGGCCTGCACGTCGACCGCCTCGATCTCGGTGGCGGGCTTGGCATTGTCTATCGGGATGAAGTTCCACCGGTGCCGACGGATTATGCAGAGATCGTCCGTGACGTGTTCGGAGATATGGATGTTGCGCTGACGTTTGAGCCCGGCAGGCGATTGACGGGCGAGGCGGGAATCCTTGTCACCCGCGTTATCTATGTGAAAGAGAGCGGAGGCCGGAAGTTTGCGGTGGTGGATGCGGCAATGAACGATCTGATACGACCGACGCTGTACGAAGCGTGGCACGATATCGACCCGGTTGCCCAGCCGGCGGATGATGCTGCACGCATGCCGCTCGACATCGTGGGGCCGGTTTGCGAGACCGGTGATGTATTCGCCGTCCAGCGTGACATGCCGCCTCTCGCTGCCGGAGACCTGCTCGCTGTTCGGTCTGCCGGGGCATATGGCGCGGTCATGGCGTCGACCTATAACAGCCGGCTCCTGATCCCGGAAACCATGGTTAACGGGTCTCAAGAGGCCGTGATTCGACCTCGGACCGATTATGATACACTTATAGGACAGGATGTCGTGCCCGGCTGGGTGACCGCGCAGTGACGAACCCCGTACCGTCAGGAGATCCGGCGGCATGAGCGATGATAGAGATACCAGGAAAGACACAGATACGATTGTTCCGCGCGCGCGGCCCGAAGCTACGCTCGCACGGCGGATAACCCAGGCCCGGCTCAGCCTTGCCTGGGAGGCCATATGGCCAGCGGTCTGGCCGGCACTGGGTGTAGCCGGCCTCTTTATCGGAATTGCTCTGCTTGACGTGTTTTCGTATTTGCCGGGCTGGCTTCATGCTGCGTCTCTGGCCGCAGTTGCCTGTTTTCTGGGATTTGCGATTTACACCGGTGTCCGCACACTGGTCTGGCCGAACCGCCGGGATGCGGTGCGCCGGATCGAGACCGCAAGCGGACTCGACCATCGCCCGCTTGAGGCCCTTCAGGATAAACTACCGGACGGGATGACCGATCCGACGGCACGGGCGCTGTGGCAGGCGCATCAGCAACAGATGGCGGATCGAATCCGGAACCTCAAAGTGGGGGCGCCGTCGCCGGGCCTTCCCGCAAGAGACCCCTGGGCTCTTCGGGCTATGGTGGTTCTGCTGTTATTTGTCGGTGTGGTCGTCGCCGGTCCCGATGCAACCGACCGGATGGGAAGGGCACTGGCGCCGAGCTTTGGCGAAGAACGCGGAACGCAGTCGGCACAGATCGAAATCTGGGTAACGCCTCCCGAATATACGAGGCTGCCACCCATTTTTCCGATCCAGATTGCGGACGATCATGCGAAGGCCCTGGAACAGGCCGCGGTGGCTCTACCGGCGGGTGCCGATGGACCAAAGGCTGCAGAACTGGTGATCGAAGTGCCCGAAGGCAGCGTATTGACCACGATTGTTTCTGGCGGCACCGGCAAGGCTGTCCTCGATATCGATGGCGAGAAAACGCCTCTCGAAGATGTGGACCGGGTGAACCGCCGGCTTCAGCAGCCGCTGGAGAAAGGCGGCCGTCTGTCGGTTGTGCATGACGGGAAGGTCCTCGGGTCGTGGACGCTCAGAACGCGGGCGGACACGCCGCCGAAAATTGCATTCGATGGGACGCCTGCGGCTACTCAGCGCGGCACCTTGCGGATGGCCTATACGGGCAGTGACGATTACGGCATTACCGAGATTCGCGGGGAAATGCGCCGGACTTACGAACGGGGCGAAGTCCTGGGCAAGGAAGTGTCCCGGTTCGATCTGCCCGCACCTTCGCTGAATGCAAAGAACGTCAAAGAAGCTATTTTCCAGGAAATCGCATCACACCCCTGGGCCGGGCTTCCCGTCGTCATTCGCCTCGCCGCCAGGGATGCTGCCGGACAGGAAGGCCTGTCCACAGAGATCAACCTGGTTCTGCCGGAACGCAAGTTCAACAACCCCGTTGCCAAAGAGATAATCGTCGAGCGCCGCCGCCTGACGGTCCAGCCGGAAAGACGCGGCGAAATTATCGACCGCATTAATGAGATCGCGGGCGATACGCAGGCCTATAAGGACGACACCGTGGTGTTCCTGGGGCTGGTCCTGTCACGGTCACGTCTGTTTCATGAAGAGCAGGACTCGGCGATCCCGCCAGTGCGGGAACTGCTCTGGGATACGGCTTTGCGTGTCGAAGACGGTCAGCTTTCCCATGCAGAACGGGAACTGGCCCGTGCACAGGATGCGCTGATGAAAGCACTGGCCCGCAATGCGCCTGACGCCGAGCTGGAACGTCTGATGAGAGACCTGCAGAACGCGATGAACAAGTTCATGCGGGAAATGGCGAAAAAACTTCAGAATACCCCCAATGCCGACAAGGCCATGCCGTTCGATCCGACGGCACGGATCATGCAGTCCTCCGACATTCAGCGTATGATGGAGCAGATCAGAAAACTGATGAGGGCCGGTTCGCGCGACGCGGCGCGCCAGATGCTGTCGCAACTGCGGAATATGATGGAAAGCCTGCGCAATGCGCGGGTCATGCAGAACAACCCGAACGCCCAGCGCGGCAACCAGGCGATGCGCCAGCTTCAGGAAATGATTCGCCGCCAGAACGAACTGATGGACAAAACGTTCCGTCAGTCGCAAGGACGCGAGCCGGGCCAGAAACAGATGCAGCAGGGCGCGCAGCAACAACAGAGCCTGCGCGAGATGCTCAAGAAATTCGAACAGATGATGAAGGGCATGATGCCCGGCGATAGCAAGGGCATGCGGTCACTCGGCCAGGCAGGTCGCTCAATGGAAGGCGCGACGGAATCCCTGGGTCAGGGCCAGCCGGGACAGGCAGTCGGACAGCAGGGGCAGGCACTGGAAGCTCTGCGGCGTGCCGGACAAGGTATGATGCAGCAGATGATGGGCCGCTTCGGCCGCGGCTCCGGTATCGGTATGAACCCCCAGTTCAATCCGTTGGGGGCGATGCGAGATCCTCTTGGCCGCGAGTGGCAGGATGAAGAGGGTGGATCGGATACCCAGAGGGTGATCATTCCCGACCAGGGCGCAATCGAGCGCGCGCAGGACATCATGGATGAGCTGCGTAAACGCGCCGGAGAACGTTTCCGCAGGCCGCTGGAACTCGATTATATAGACAGGTTGATGAAACGTTTCTGATCACCTGTGTACGAACGGGGCGACCAAACGGGCCGATCGACCAGGCTGGTTGAAAAGGCCGGGGTCAGGCGCGGGCGCTGAGCACTGTGTCTGCTGCTTCGCAAATCTGCTGCAGCGTGAACGGTTTCGAGATCACATCGTGGATCAGTGCGTCGAGATTGTGGGCGCGCTGGCGTTCGGCGGCATAGCCGGTCATCAGCAGGATCGGCATGTCCGGCCAGTCACGCGAAACTTTGAGCGCGAGGGCGATGCCATCGAGTTCGGGCATCACGATATCCGACAGGAGTAGTTCAAACGTGTCTTTTTCAAGCGCTTCAAGCGCCTGAACGCCATCGGCCGTCGCCGTCACGTCATGACCTGCATTCACAAGGGCGCGCGATACGAATTCACGCACGGCGGTATCGTCTTCGGCAATCAGAATTTTTGACACGTGCGTTTCTGGAGCTGTTGATCCACTGGCGGAGGGTAGGCGGCAAACCTTTACAAAAAATTAAGAAGCGCCAGAATCAGCGGCCGGCGCGGGTACGGTGTCAGTCCTGCCGCACCATCCCGATATACGGCAATCCTCTGAAAAGGTGCGCCATATCAATGCCATAGCCGACAACGAATACGTCATCGACCTTAAACCCAACGTAATCGGCTTCGATCTGGACTTCTCTCTTTTCGTGCTTGTCCAAAAGAACGCAGGTATGGACTGCTGCGGCACCGCGGGCCGTCATCAGGTCCGTGGCGAAGGCCATAGTGCGCCCGGTATCGAGGATGTCGTCAATAATCATCACTGCCCGGTCGCGGACATTCTCCGAGATGTCGCGGGCAAGGTTGACCGTCCCGGAGCTTTGTATCTCCGTTCCGTAACTCGACAGCGTAACGAAATCGACCGTCGGGCGCATACCGGCACGGTCCAGCGCGCGAAGCAGGTCTGCGGCGAACACGAAGCTTCCCTTGAGGACCACGATAATCAGCAGGTCTTCCGGAAGCTCTGTTGCAATGTCTTTCGCGAGAATCTCTATACGCTTTGCGATTGTCTCTGCATCGAAGATGACATCGATTTCAGGTTGGTTACGTGTGTCCATCGCCGACATCTCTAGTTTTCATCCACACCGACATCGATGCGTTTGGCATCTGCCGGTGGATTATTGATTTCTGTGGCGAATTTCACGACTTCATCGGGCAGCATGCGCCGCTCCGGTGGCGGGAACGTCCATCGTTTTATGACTTTGCCGCCGGCATCGAGGAAAAGTATGCGCAGGTTCGGCACGTCATGCGGCACCTTGGACAGATTGACCAGTTCGCCGTCGATCCGGAGCATCGTCTTGTCCGGGTATGTATAGCGAACGCTGCGCACCCCCAACCGCTTTTTCACCGGCTCCGGCGTCATGCCGATAAGGTCGTATAGCTTTTGCGCCGGTGGCCAGCTTTTTGAAATGGACTGCTGGAATCCCAATAATCCACCAATAGCACCGCCGATGATCAGGATCAGCACGATCCAGGCGATGCGGGCCGGCCATGGGCTGGATTTTCGCGGAAGCGCCGGGACGTTCGACGACCGCGCGCCGGGAAGCGGGCGCGGAGACGAATCCGGTTTTTTGCCGAATACATCATCGAAGTTTGCCCGAAAGTCGTCGCTTGCCGCGGTTGCGTCGTCGTCAGGCCCCGCAGGTTCCCGGCCGATACGCTCTTCGAGTGCGGCAGCCACATCGCTCGGATCGGGTTCTTCAGCAGGCGCCGGATCCGGGGCGGGTTCTGGCGCAGGTTCGGAGGCAGGCGCAGGTTCCAGGGGGGGCGCAGGTGCGGTATCGGCGCCCGCCATTTCTTCCGGCGTCGGTGCAGGCTGCGCCCAGGCATTTGCACATTTCGCACACTTAACTGTACGACCCTGCGCGCCGATCTTTACGGGGTCGACTACATAACGCGCAGAACAGGATGGACACGTAATAATCATATGAACTTCTTACCCTAAGGCAGCCAAACATATAAGAGGGCGTGATTCTACTGGCAACCCTATGGTGAGACCCGTCTTCCAAAATAGAAATTTCGTGCCTTTATTGGTGTGGTTCTGGACGGCGGGTCAATGGGTGTGCGATTCTGTCTTCGAAATTGAACGGGAATGAATGCTTTGGCGAACGGCGTAGGCGATATCGTCCGTTTCGAAAATGTCGGCATGCGGTACCGCCTCGGTGCGGAGGTGCTCCATGATGTGTCGTTTTCTCTTCCGGCGGGGTCATTCCATTTCCTGACCGGGCCCAGCGGTGCCGGCAAGTCGTCGCTGATGCGGCTGATGTATCTTGCGCATCGACCGTCGCGGGGAAGTATTTCCATGTTCGGCCGTGACGTTTCCACCGTGCCGCGCACTGAACTTGCCGCGCTTCGTCGCCGGATCGGTGTCGTTTTTCAGGATTTTCGTTTGATCGACCATTTATCGGCGCTCGATAACGTCGCATTGCCTCTTCGGGTCGCGGGCGCCAAGGAAGGCCAGATTCGGAATCATGTCGCAGAATTGCTGAAATGGGTGGGGCTTGAAAGCCAGATAGATGACAAACCGACAACTTTGTCGGGTGGCGAGCAGCAGCGGGTTGCGATCGCCCGGGCGGTGATCGCGCGGCCGCAGATACTGCTTGCCGACGAACCGACGGGTAATGTCGACGATGATATCGCGATCCGGCTGATGTACCTGCTTGAAGAGCTGAACAAGATCGGCACGACCGTGGTCGTCGCCACCCATAACGAATCCCTGATAGAGCGGTTCAAGCATCCGTGTTTTCACGTCGAAGACGGCCTGCTCAGTGGCCCCGGCGTCGGGGTGCGCAATGACCGGGACCCCGGGGGCGACCAATGATCGGACAGGTGCGGGATGTTCCGCTCAGCGGCGATCCCGCCAGCCGCTACCTGCCCTGGACGGTCGGGTTGCTTGTATTCCTGGCGACGCTCGCCTTCGCGGCGGGGATGTTCCTGGCTTCGGCTGGCGATACCTGGCGGCAGGATTTATCCGGTACGTTGACCGTTCAGATCCCGGTGTCGGACAAGGCGGACCGCCTGGAGCAGGTAAATGCCGTCGCCGAACTGCTGCGCACGACGCCCGGTGTTGTTTTTGTCCGCCCGATACCGGACGCTGAAATCGCGGTGTTGCTTGAACCGTGGCTTGGTAAACAGGTCCTTGAGCTCGAACTGCCGATGCCCGACCTGATTGACGTTTCCGTTGCGCGTGCTGCCGATATCGATATTGCGGCACTGTCTGCGCGGCTTGCACAGGTCGCCCCGGGAACGGTCGTCGACGATCATGCGATCTGGTTGCGCCGTTTGACGGAATTCACCCTGATTGCCGAGACGATATCGTTTGCGGTCATGATCGTGATCCTGATATCAGCCGTCGCGACGGTGGTCTTTACGACGCGGACAGGGCTCGCGATCCATAGCGATGTGGTCGAAGTACTTCATCTGATCGGCGCGCAGGATTCCTATGTCGCGCGGCAGTTCCAGAATCATACCCTCAGGCTGGCCTCGGCCGGTGCCGCTGTCGGGTTTCTGCTCGGCGCCGGCATAATCTGGCTCGCCCATGTCTATGGTGGAAAGCTGAGCGGCGGCCTGCTGCCGGAACTGGCCCTGGGACCGGGACAGTGGGCATTGCTGGCCGCACTTCCCGTAGCGGCGGTTTTACTGGTGGTACTGACCGTTGGTATCACCGTGAAGCGCGTGCTGGGAAAAATGATGTGAAACGAAGAGACGCGCGACATCCGGGCAGAACACTGGGGCGCATCGTCGCGTTTGCGGCATTCGTGTTTCTGGTGTGGTCGGCAGGGCTTTACCTGTTTGCGACTTTGATTCCCGACACCCGCGTCTCACCCGACGAAAAGACCGATGCGATCGTTGTTCTCACCGGCGGTGCGGGCAGGGTCAGCGAGGGACTTTCGCTTCTTGCTGTCGGAAGCGGGCGCAAACTGTTTGTCTCCGGCGTCTATCGGGGGGTGGATGTCCAGGCGCTTCTCAAGCTGGCCCAGCGTACACCCGGTGATCTCGAATGTTGTATCTCTCTGGGCTACGCCGCAGACAGCACCCGGGGGAATGCCGCAGAAACTGCAGAATGGATCAAGGGCGAAGGTTTCAAGTCGATCCGGCTTGTAACCGCCAGCTATCATATGCCCCGCAGCCTGCTGGAATTCAGACATGCACTGCCGGATGACATTCGCATTGTTTCGCACCCGGTTTTCCCCGCCGGTTTTTACACGGAGAACTGGTGGCGCTGGCGTGGGTCCGCGCGCCTCGCAATTTCCGAGTATCACAAATATATCCTGGCGCGGATTGAATTGTCGGGGCCGCGCGCCAAATGACACTGCTTCGATCCCTGGCGTTCAATATTGCTGCTTTCGGATGGTCGATCTTTCTGCTGACTGCCTATATCCCGCTGGTAATCGCGTCGCGGGCGACGATGCTATCGGCGATCAGGTTCTGGGCCCGCAGCATTTTCTGGCTCCAGCGGCACGTCCTGTCGCTCGATTTCGAATTCCGTGGCCTGGAAAACCTGCCGGAGGGCCCCTTTATCGTTGCGTCTGCGCATCAGTCTGCGTGGGATACGATCTGTTTCTATGCGGTTCTGCGGGATCCGGCGTTTGTATTGAAGAAGGAACTTTACGCTGTGCCCATGTTCGGGCCCTACGCGCGGAAGCTCGGTATGATTGCGATTGACCGGTCGGCGGGCGCCAGTGAAGCACGCCGCATGATCCGCAGTGTGTCGTCAGAGCTGGAAGCAGGGCGGCCTGTTGTTATTTTTCCCGGCGGCACACGTTCCGCACCCGATGAAGTCGTCGAGCTCAAGGCCGGTATCAGTGCGCTGTACCGGCGATGCGGTGTGCCGGTGGTTCCTGTGTCGCTGAACTCCGGCTGGTTCTGGGGACGTCGCAGTTTCGTCAAGAAGCCGGGTAAAATTCTTGCTCAATTTCATGCAGCTATCGCACCTGGACAAGACATCGCAACATTCGACGACTTGCTGTCATCCAGCATTCACGGTGGAAACAGGGCTCTGCTCGAGGAAGCCCGCAATCGTTAACCGGTTGACATAAACCGGTCGAATTCCCGCCAGAACTGCTGACGGAGAGCATCAACTTCGAACAGGGTTTCGTGTCGCGCATCTGCAATCCGGACCTGTGTGCAGTTCGCCAGCAGGGCGTTCATTTCTGTTTGCGCGGTCACGGAGACGACGGTATCGGCCATCGCCGTGCATAGCAGGATCGGACAGGTCCGGGGCGAACCCTCCGGCAGTCGGCGCAAGGCCCGGATGCTTCCGAATGCAGCGTTCAGCCAGCTGAATGTCGGCCCGCCCAATGCGACCACGGGGTTTGCGGCAATAGCGGCGTGGATCGCATCGAAACGTTGCCGGTCGCTGGTCAGCGGGTTGCCGTCAAACTTTATGCGTGTGGGGTCATAATCACCCTGGCCGGGGAGGTAACGGTCACCAAATCCGATTGCGGTGATGGCCCGGCTTAAGCCGGAGATCGTGAAACGGATGATGCCGCGGATCGGCAGATCGATCATCGGTGCAGACAGGATCAATCGGTCAGGCTGGATACGCCCCTCAAGCACCGCGCGCAGGGCTATGTGTCCGCCCATTGAATGGGCCATCAACACCGTTTTGCCTTCAGCGGGGCCGATGATTTCGTCAAAGAACCAGGAGAGATCGGCAAGATAGGTTTCGAACCTGTCGATATGGCCTTTATGCGGGTTCCTCAATGTACGGTCGGACGCCCCCTGGCCCCGCCAGTCCATCGACCAGACCTCGAAACCGCGACCGGTCAGCTCATCGATTGTCTCTGTGTATTTTTCCAGAAATTCCGTCCGCCCGTGACACAGGACGATTCGCCCGCCGCCAGCACCGCCTCCGTTCCCGCCACTTGCCGAGGGCCAGTGGCCTATCCGCAAACGCGTGCCGTCCGGCACGGTTTCAAAGCGCGTAGCGTTTTCGAAGGAATCCATGCCTATATGTTAGGGGCGTCGGGTCACGTGCGCCAGCAATCGCCGTAACCTTAATGGAAACATAACATGAACATTGACCCTGCCGAGACACTCGATTATCCTTCCTAACCCCCAGACAGAGGCTGTTAAATGACCACCGTTTCCGCCATTTCCCAACAGATATGGGATATGAAATACCGCTTCAAATCGCCTTCGGGAGAGATTATCGACCGGACCGTTGACGATACGTGGCGTCGGGTGGCAGTTGCGCTTGCGGCGCCCGAGGATGCCTCGGTACGGGAGCACTGGGCGGCGAAATTCGAAGCGGCCATGACCGATTTCCGTTTTCTGCCGGCCGGCCGGATCATTGCCGGGGCAGGCACCGAACGTGACGTGACCCTGTTCAACTGTTTCGTCATGGGAACCGTTCCCGACGACATGAGCGGCATTTTTGAACACCTGCGTGAAGCGGCGCTGACGATGCAGCAGGGCGGTGGTATCGGGTATGATTTTTCGACCCTTCGCCCGCGTGGTGCGCTGGTCAAGGGTGTTGGTGCGGATGCTTCGGGGCCGCTGTCCTTTATGGATGTGTGGGATTCCATGTGCCGCACCATCATGTCCGCGGGCTATCGCCGGGGGGCGATGATGGCGACGCTACGCTGTGATCACCCCGACATAGAAGATTTTATTGCCGCCAAACAGGAGGCGGGCCGGTTGCGCATGTTCAACCTGTCGGTGCTCGTCACGGATGCATTCATGGATGCGGTGCGCGATGATCGGGACTGGGAACTGACATTCGGCGGTACCTGCTACAAGACCGTTTCTGCCCGTGGGCTGTGGGACAGGATCATGCAGGCGACATATGAATATGCCGAGCCCGGCGTGATCTTTATCGACCGGATCAACCGCGCCAATAACCTGGAATATTGCGAAACCATCGCGGCCACCAACCCGTGCGGTGAACAGCCTTTGCCGCCCTATGGCGCCTGCCTGCTGGGATCGATTAACCTCGCGCGGCTTGTGACCGACCCGTTCGATGTGATCGCCCGGCTGGATGAAGATGCGCTGGCTGAACTGGTACCGGTTGCCGTCCGGATGATGGATAATGTGACCGATGCGTCGCGTTTCCCGCTGCCCGCCCAGCAGGCGGAGGCCGAAGCAAAACGGCGGATCGGGCTGGGTGTTACCGGGTTGGCGGATGCGCTGATCATGTGCGGTGCGCGTTACGGTTCCGCCCGGGCGGTTGAACTGACGGAACGCTGGATGTGTGCGATCCGCGATCATGCGTATCGTGCGTCAGTCGCCCTCGCAGTGGAAAAAGATGCGTTCCCGTTATTTGATGTGGATGCCTATCTGGCGGGTGAGACGATATCCGGCCTGCCGGAAGATATTCGCGAAGCCATCGGGTCAGGCGGTATCCGGAATGCGCTGCTGACGTCGATTGCGCCGACAGGCACGATCTCGCTATTCGCTGATAACGTATCTTCGGGTATCGAGCCTGTGTTCAGCTACACCTATACCCGCAATGTCCTGATGCCGGACGGGACGCGGCGCGAAGAAGAAGTTTCCGATTATGCGTACCGCCTGTGGCGGCGGATGAAGGGCGATGCACCCCTGCCTGATTATTTCGTCACGGCACAGGATATTGCGCCCGCCGATCACGTTGTGATGCAGGCTGCCGCGCAGAAATACGTGGATTCATCGATTTCAAAGACAATCAACGTGCCCGCCGATGTGGCGTTCGACACGTTCAAGGATGTCTATATGCAGGCGTGGGATAGTGGCTGTAAGGGCTGCACCACCTACCGGCCGAATGATGTGACGGGTTCCGTCCTGCAGGTAAAGGAAACGGCTGACCCGGCGCAACCGGAACTGCCGCTGCTTGCCGACCCCGCACCTGTGACGGCGGAGGACGAGTTCGAATCCGGCGTCGTCTATATGACCCAGCCGTTATCGCGACCGGAAGAACTGCCGGGACAGACATATAAACTGCACTGGCCCGATTCCGATCATGCAATGTACATCACCATCAATGATATCGTGCAGGATGGCCGCCGGCGCCCGTTCGAGGTTTTCGTCAATTCGAAGAATACCGAACACTATGCATGGACAGTCGCGCTGACACGTATGATTTCCGCCGTCTTCCGCCGGGGCGGGGATGTGTCTTTCGTGGTCGAGGAACTGCAGGCCGTGTTCGACCCACGCGGTGGACAATGGATGCAGGGGCGTTACGTGCCGTCTTTGCTGGCGGCGATGGGCGATATTATTGAACGCCACATGATCGATATCGGGTTCATGCCGGGTGCCGACGGCACCGTTACGGGTGACGGGCCGAAAGCAGCGGAAGAGCGCAAAGTCGTCGGGCTCGAACACGCGCCGCGTCTTCGTCAATGCCCGCAATGCGGACAGGCCGCGTTACTGCGTCAGGAAGGCTGTGACACCTGCACCGCCTGCGATTTTTCAAAGTGCGGCTAACGGGTAATTCCTGCGTGGCAGGACGTATAACCCGATAACGAAGTCTATCCGACCTTGGCTGACAGCCGACCGACACCGCCGATTTCGACTTCTACCTTATCACCCGGTTTCAGCCATTTCGGCGGATTGAAGCCGACGGCGACCCCGGCGGGCGAGCCCGTCGTGATCATGTCGCCCGGCATCAGGGTGATAAAGGTCGACAGGTAGCTCACAAGAAACGCTGCCGAAAATACAAGGTCGCTCGTATTGCCCTCCTGGCGCTGTTCGCCGTTGACCCAGGATTTAACCGACATGTTCGCCGGGTCGCCGGCTTCGTCCGCCGTCGTGATCCAGGGGCCGAGCATGCCGGAATTTTCCCAGTTCTTGCCGGGGGCAACCTGTGGGCCGCGAGCCTGCCAGTCACGCACGCTGCCATCATTGGCGACCGTGTACCCGGCAACGTATTTCAGTGCATCGGCTTCCGATACATGCCGTGCAGGGCGGCCGATCACGACCGTCATTTCCGCCTCGTAATCGAAATGCTCGGAATGGGACGGCATATCCATTGTGCCGTTATGGGGCACGAAGGTCCGGGCGTAGCGCGAAAAAATACTGGGCGAAGTCGGAATTTCGTACCCCATTTCCAGGATGTGTTCGCGGTAGTTCTGGCCGACGCAGTAGATTTTTTCAGGATTGGGGATCGGTAGCAGGAATTCGACCTTGTCGACCGGATAATCCGGCTCGACACCTTCAATCGCCGTCCGGGCTTCATCCAGCACATCCGCTTCGAGTACTTCGCGCAGGGTTTGCTGGCGGCCGGAGAGTCGCCCGGTCAATCCGATTACACCGTTATCGGTGATTGCACCGAATCCTTTGAGGCCGCCGATGGAAAAGCTGGCGAGTTTCATGCTGATACTCCGGTTCGGTCTATTCTGCGGCGATGGGATTGGTGAGGGTGCCGATCGGCTCGATATTGATGCTGATCGATTCACCCGGCTTCAGCCATTTCGGCGGGTCGCTTTCAATGGCGCTGCCGCCGGGCGATCCCGTCGCGATCATGTCGCCCGGCTCCAGCCAGGTGAATTGCGAAATATGGGAAATCACGAACGGGATCTTGAAGATCATCATGTCGCTGCCGCCGTCCTGACGTGAATCGCCATCGACACTGGTTTTGATCTGTAGCGCGTCCAGGTCGGCGATCTCGTCGCGGGTGACCATCCAGGGGCCGATCCCGCCGGAGCGGTGAAAATTCTTGCCGGGGCAGTTCTGTGTCCCCTTGGTTTGCCAGTCGCGGACGCTGCCCTCATTGATGATCGTATAGCCGGCGACATAATCCAGCGCATTTTCTTCCGGTATGTGACGCCCGGGTTTGCCGATAATCACCCCGATTTCGCCTTCATAATCCAGCTGTTCGGATACGGACGGGCGTAGAATCGCTTCGCCATGCGGTGCGAAGCCCGATGCGAAACGCGGGAAAATGCTGGGCCATTTCGGGCCGCCGTCTTCCAGAACTTCGTGATAGGCACGGTAGTTCCGGCCGATGCAGAAGATTTTCTCGGGCGTCGTGATCGGGAACATGTATTCGATAGCGTCCAGCGAGACGTCGGGGTCTGCCGCGGCGGCCAGTTTTTCCATCTCGTTGATCGACAGGCCGGCAATCGCCTGCTTCAGGCTGGGATGGTCCATCCGGGCGGACATATCGACAATGCCGCCATCCTTGACGACGCCATAGGCTTCACGCCCTTGGTGGCGATAACTGATCAGTTTCACGACATATACTCCCCTGGTTCCGATATATTGTTGTGGTCTTCATAGTCCGAACGATGTGTTCTGCCAACGCCTCAGCTGCCACTGCGTAGCTGTGTCGCGCGGCGCAGCAGATGATGGAGATGGCCTTCCGAGATATTCATATCGTCGAGCCGCGCCACGGTATTCGCAAGATAGTCGATATTCGGGCCGCGCTTCCCGGCGCTCGATGCGATGCGTCTCGCCGTCTCCTCGAAATCCAGCCGCCCGGCGAATATCCGCTCCTCGCGGTTGACCACAAGCGTATATCCCTGGACGGTCTCATTCGGCAGCTGCAACCGGACCGGTCGGCAGATATAGATCGGGTCGTAAATCATTTCCCGCGCCTCGATCTCGCGGATAGCGTGCTCGCGCGATGCATCGTCGATATACAGGGCGACGCCGGTGCAGGATCCGCCCTGGTCGAGGCCGAGCGACAGTCCCGGTTTCTCCGGCGTGCCGCGATAGTTTTCAGAACTCACGCAGAACGACCGATGATATCCGTAAACTCTTGCAGGCTGGCTGTCTGCAGGCGGGAACGGCGGATCCCACATCAGGGACCCGTAGGCGAAGAACCAGAAGCCTCCCGGCTCCGCGATATTCAGGCGGTTGGTCTGTGTCATTTTACCGGCCCGGTATTTCGGGTGATCAGGAACACACCCGCGACGGCCACGGCAAACCCGCCCAGCGCGATCAGCCCCATGGTTTCACCGTACGTGATCCATCCCAGGAACACGGCGGTGGGTGGCGTCAGATAGAACAGGCCGGACACCCGCGATGCTTCCCCGTGCCGCAGCATCAGGTAGAGCAGGTTCGTCGCGCCGATGGTCAGGATGAAAACGAGCCAGATCCAGGTGAAAATCAGCTCGCTGCTCCACTCGATCTCGCCCGTTTCAATCGCCATGGCGATGCAGAAATTGCAGAATCCTGCGGCGGTTTGCTGGACGATCATGACAACCCGCAAGTCTGAATTGGCGCAGAATTTTTTCTGATAAAGGGAGCCGAACGTGATGAATATCGGCGTTAGCCCGGCGAAGACCAGTCCGGTCGTTGTCGCGGTGCCAACGCCCATGCGCTCGGACAGAACAATAAACAGTCCGATAAAGCCGAGTGTGAACCCAACCCATTGCACACGGTTGATGCGTTCGCCGAGCGCGAATCCGACAACCGCGGCGGTCAGCAGTGGCTGCATCCCGGCGACAAGCGCGGCAACGCCCTGGCTGACATTTCCGTCCAGCGCCATGAACATCGACCCCAGGTACAGGCATTGCAAGGTGACACCGACAATGGCGATGTGGCCGATTTCTTTCCATTCCGGCCATGGAAAGCGGGCGAAAAGCGCGTAGATTCCGACAATCGCAATAACGATCGCCGACCGGACCCACAACAGTGTGAAAGGTTCTGTATATTCCAGGCCGAGCCGTGTGATCGGAAACCCCGATGCCCAGCTCAGGATGAACAGGAATGGCATGGCGCGGATGAACATGGAGCTGCCGGTGGTCATCTGGTTCTCATGGCCAGGGCGACCCCCGCCATCGCAATCAGCATGCCGGCAATGGCCAGCCAGGACATGATTTCGTTGAACATGGCCCAACCCATAAGCGCTGTTGTCGGGGGGCTCAGATATATAAGGCTTGTCACCCTGGTGGCGGCACCACGCTGGATGAGCCAGTAAAACAGGCAGCTTGCGATTACGGACAAGCCGATCGCAGACCACAGGACAGCGAAGATGAAGTCCAATGTCCAGTCGATGTGCATCGTTTCGAAAGATGCTGCCAGTCCCAGCATGACCACGCAGGAAACAACCGTCTGAAGGGCGACGCCGGTGCGTATATCGAAAGGCCCGCAGTATTTCTTCTGATAGAGCGTTCCCAGCGTGATGCCGACCAGTGCGCCGATCAGCGCGCCGAGCCCCCATAGCGTATCCGTTGGAGAAACAATACGGTCCCAGACCACAAGCGCCAGGCCGGCAAACCCCAGAAAAAGACCGATCCAGTTATTGCGGCTGATACGTTCGCGCAGCACGAAACCGGCAAGGACACCGGTCAGCAGCGGCTGGAGTCCGACAACAAGGGCGGTGACCCCCGTGGAGACGCCGAGCCACAGGCCGTAATAGACACCCGCCAGGTAAAAGACCTGGATACCGATACCGGCGATCATGATGTGTAGCGCCGCGCGAAACGATTTCGGCCACGATGCTTTGAGGATAAAGCAGGCTGGCACCATGATCGCGGTCGCAACGACGAACCGGGCGGCCATCAGCGTAAACGGCTCGGCGTAGGGCAAACCGTACTTGGCTGCGACAAATCCGCTTGCCCAGAAAAAGATGAATAATGCCGATACCACTGCCAGGACGGTCCGGGAAATCTGGGGCTGGGCGGGCGGGGTGTCGTTCATTTCGGGCTTCTGGAGCTATGGGCCGGGTGCGGTAAACAGGCTTTTGAGGGCGGGTGGAATTCGAAAACGGAATGTGTGGATACTGTGACCATTTTGGGGCGTTGATACCAGCGGATCGATTTAAATCCGTTCGCCCGCTATATCATTGCCATGTCCATAGCGCCAATCCGGATAATCATTGCCCTTGTGGCCGCGCTGCTTGTCGCGGGTGGCGCTTATACGGCGTACTGGTACAGCGCCGCTGCCGAGTTGCGGGACGGGATGGATCGCTGGACACAGGATCGACGGATTGCGGGCTGGAACATTGATCTGGGGGACCCAGAGGTCACCGGGTTCCCTATGCGTCTGGAGGTATTTGTTCAGACGCCCCGGATTTCCGGCCCGGGGTCCCGCTGGCGCTGGGACGCCCCGAACATCCGGGCCAGGGCAGCGCCATGGTCCCCTCGCAAGATTTTCGTTTCAGCGCCGGGGATTCATGTCGTCACGCTGACGGCCGGCGATGTCTGGGCCGAACTGGGCCGGGCCGAGGCCGATATCGTCGTCGGTCAGCGGGGATTCAGAAATTTGATCGGGCGTTTTTCCGGCGTCAGGCTCCGGTTCCCCGGCGGAGAGAATTTTGTCGCCGACTCTGCGGTGATTCGCCTGCTTGAGTCCGTTGCTGCCGGACCCTCGATCAAGGTTGACGCCGTCAGCCCCGGCACGGATGCGTCCGAAACAGGGCTCGGTCTGGCACTGGATATGCGCAAGGTGGTTCTGCCGGAAGAGTGGCGGCCCGCCCTGGGGCGCGATATCGACAAGATTGCTATGGACGCAGTGATCATGGGGGACGTCGTGCCTGCAGGGGGCCTCAAACCGTCACTGGTCCGGTGGCGTGACGGCGGCGGCACGTTGGAGGTTTCCGCACTGGCGCTTGACTGGGGCACCCTGCGGCTGCGGACGAACGGCACTTTCGCGCTGGATGAAAACCTCCAGCCCGAGGGCGCGATGGTGGCGGATATTCGGGGCATCGATGCGACGATGGAGCGTCTGCTCGCAGCGGGCGTGATTGATTCCCGTGCGGCCTTTGCGGCCCGGATTGCCAGCCGGGCGCTTTCGTTCTCCGGCGGGTCGGCACGGGTGCCGTTAACGCTGCAGAAGCAACGCCTTTATATCGGTCCGGCGCCGATCCTGCGGATCAAGCCGATCAGGTGGAACTAGGGGGCTCGTCCTCGGGTGACGGTGGTATGTGTTGGCCGGCATCTACGACGCCGCGGCGAATTTCACGTGTCCGACGGAAAAGAGCCTCAAGTGTATCGCCGTCGCCGACACGAATGGCCCGCTGCAGGCCGGCGAGGTCTTCCGACAGACGGCCGAGCATTTCGAGTACTGCATCCCGGTTTTCGAGGAAGATATCGCGCCACATCACCGGGTCCGATGCGGCAATGCGGGTGAAATCCCTGAAACCCGATGCCGAGTATTTCACCACCTCGGACTTGATATGGTCTTCCAGGTCGGTTGCGGTACCGACAATCGTGTAGGCGATCAGGTGAGGCAGGTGCGATGTGATTGCCAGGACCTGATCGTGATGTTCGGGTTCCAAGTAGTCGATATTGCTGCCGGCGCGGGTCCATAGCTCTGCAACCTTGTCGATGGCCCCCTGATCAGTGCCGGGTGGCGGCGTGATCAGGAACCAGCGTCCTTCGAACAGGGTATCAAAACCGGATTCAGGTCCGGAATTCTCGGTACCGGCAATCGGGTGACCCGGTACGAAATGCACACCTTCCGGCAGGTGCGGCAATACGGCTTTGATCGCGGATGCCTTGACCGAGCCGACATCGGTGACGATCGCGCCGGGCTTCAGGGACGGGGAAATCGCTGCTGCTATTGCCCCATATGTCGAAACCGGGGTGCAGATCATTACGAGGTCGGCACCCGTGGCGGCCACCGCGGGGTCTTTCGTGACTTCGTCGGCGATGCCGAGTTCAAGAGCGGTGTTCAGCGTCTCATCGGAGCGTGCGCAGGCGATGATCGATCCAGCCAGCCCGTCACGGCGCATGACACGTGCGATTGATGAGCCGATCAATCCGATGCCGATGAACGCGACCCTGTCGAAAAGCGGCGCGGTCATTTCTGATCCATGAACGCAGTGACAGCGTCGATGACGGCCCGCATTTCGTCCTCGATGCCCACCGTGATCCGGATGCCGTCGGGTATACCGGCGCTGGCCGTGCTGCGGGGAATGATGCCACGTGACGCGAAAAATGCCATGGCGGAAGCCGCGTCGTGAACGCCGTCTTCGGGGAACCGGGCGAGCACGAAATTGCCAAAGCTCGGGATGACGTCCAGACCGCATTCCTCCAGCCGTTCGGCCAGCCAGGGAAGCCAGGCGGTGTTGTGGTCGCGGGACCGTGTCAGGAATTCGACGTCACCGATGGCCGCGATCCCGGCGGCCTGTGCCGCGCTGGTCACGTTGAAGGGTGGTCGGATGCGGTTCAGGATGTCGGCAATCACTGCCGGGCAATAGGCCCAGCCGAGCCGGACGGCACCCAGCGCATATATCTTCGAAAAGGTTCGGGTCATGACGACATTCTCGCCTGCATCGACGAGTTCGATCCCTGCCGTGTAATCGTTCCGCGTGACGTATTCGGCATAGGCGGCGTCGATCACGAGCAGGATATCGTCACGAAGGCCGTCGCGCAGCGCCGTAACCTCTTCCTTGGTGAGCATCGTGCCCGTCGGATTGTTGGGGTTGGCGAGGTATACGATACGTGTCCGCTCGGTGACGCCGGCGAGCAGGGCGTCCACGGTTACGGTGTAATTCGTCTCGGGCACCTTCACCGGTGTCGCGCCGACGCCGAGGGCGAAGAGTGGGTACATGGTGAAGGCGTGTTCGCCGAACAGAATTTCGTCGCCGGGCCCCGCATAGGCGCGGGCAAGGAGGGCGAGTACCTCATCCGACCCGGCACCGCAGACGATCCGGTCGGGGTCGAGGCCGTGCTGCGCGCCGATGGTTGCGCGCAGTTCGACTGACCCGCCATCCGGATAGCGATGCAATCTGTCCGCCATGTCGCTATAGGCCGCAACCGCCTTCGGGCTTGGCCCCAGCGCGCCTTCATTGGATGACAGTTTGATGATCCGCTCAACACCCTGGATTTTAGATGCGCCCGGAACGTAGGGCGCGATGTCGAGGATGCCGGGGCGTGGTGTCAGGGATGACATTAATTGTCTCCCCGGTCGGCGATGTCCCCGGCAGTGAATGGCAGGGCGTAAACACCGACAAAGTTCGCGGCTTCGACAATGCCCGTGTCGGGGTCCGTAAGACGGGCGATCCGGGCGTCGTCGGGACCCGCATATCCTTCCAGCTCGGCAAGGAACACGGACGTGTCGTCGGGCGGGGTGCCGCGCCCGATCAGGCGAAGCGGCTTTATGCCTGCGGCGGCAATTGCATCGTTGAGCCGTGCACGGCTGATCTCCGGGCTGGTCCGCAGGACGAAGAGGCTCCGGTCCAGACCACTCTCGTCCGGCGGTATGGCTGCAATGCAAAGGGCGGAATCGCCATTTCCGGGCGCGCTTGGGGCGAAGGGAAGGCGCGCGCAGACGGCCGTGCCGCTGCCGGACATTCCGGCAAGGATCGGCCACCAGGGTGTCTCTTCGCTTTCTTCGGGGATCGGCAGGACCCCAACAGTTGCCGAACCATCCTGAACCGCGGTCAGAACGGCACGGGCGGATGAATACAACGCCAGCGGTGTTTCGGCGCCGAAGTGATCACGGGCCATATCGCGGCACAGCCGGTTATTCTCGGTGGCATAGACGGCGACCGAGAATTCGCCCTGCAGGCGGACCATGGCGGAGACGATCTCGCGCCATATCTGAACAATCGTTGTGCGCGGGAACGGGCCTTCATGGCGGGCAATCAGGCGCCGCAGGATTTGTGCTTCACGCGCCGGCCGCCAGACCGGTCCACCTTGTTTGGAATCGCGCACGTAGGCCGCGATCGCCGCGCGGCGCATCAACAGCGCGTGGATATCGTCGTCGATACCGTTGATTTCTTCCCGCAACGCGGAGAGGGGTGTATTGCCGTCTGACATGTACTGGCCAAGCTGGAAAAGAGTTTCGGCGAGCGTCCCGCAGACCTTGCAGTATGGCGGAGCGCAGCCTTCTAAAAGGCGCCAATATGTAGTCGGCAGGATGGACAAATGCAAAGAAAACATTGACATAGAAGGGGGGCGACCCTAGCTATCGGAACCCTTTTTAGAGGTTGGATACGGTCCGACAAGACGATGGCTACCCGCGATATTCCCAACGTTGACGGCGACGGTGCGGCGAATCTGCCAGGGTTTCAGGTGGAACTTGCGCGCGATGAGCCGATGCGTCTGGATTCCGGGGAGACTATCGGTCCGTTTACGATGGCCTATACCACCAGTGGCACCCTTAACGCCGACAAGTCGAACGCGATCCTGATCTGTCATGCCCTGACCGGCGATCAATACGTGGTCGAGAGCCATCCCCTGACCGGTAAGCCCGGCTGGTGGGAATCGATGGTCGGTCCCGGCAGGCCGATTGATACCGACCGGTTCTTTATCATCTGCGTGAACGTGCTTGGCGGTTGCATGGGATCAACCGGGCCGCGGGATATCAATTCCGAAACCGGAGAACCCTGGGGGCTGGATTTTCCGGTTATCACCATCGGTGACATGGTTCGGGCCCAGGCGTTGCTTCTGGATCATCTCGGTATCGACCAGCTGTTCAGTGCTGTGGGCGGTTCCATGGGCGCGATGCAGGTCCTCGAATGGGCGGCAAAATACCCCGAACGCGTTTTTTCCGTCGTCCCGATTGCCGGTGCCGCACGTCATTCGGCGCAGAACATCGCCTTTCATGAAGTCGGTCGCCAGGCCATCATGGCCGACCCGGACTGGCGCAAGGGCAATTATCTGAAAGAAGGCGCGAATCCGAAGGGTGGCCTGTCGGTCGCACGGATGGCGGCGCACATAACCTATCTGTCGGAAACGGCGCTTCACCGGAAATTCGGCCGTAAACTGCAGGCGCGCGACGCCGTGAGCTTCGGTTTCGACGCCGATTTCCAGGTTGAGAGTTACCTTCGGCACCAGGGCAGCACGTTTGTTGAGCGCTTTGATGCGAACTCGTATCTCTACATCACCCGTGCGATGGATTACTTCGACCTTGCCGCCGAGCATGACGGTATCCTGGCGGGTGCGTTCGAGGCGACGAATGTGCGTTTCTGCATCATATCTTTCACCAGCGACTGGCTTTTCCCGACCGAGGAAAGCCGTGACGTTGTGCGGGCATTGAATGCCGTGGCGGCCAATGTCAGTTTTGTCGAGATAGAAACCGATAAGGGCCATGACGCATTTCTGCTGGATGAGCCCGAGTTTTATCAAACAGTCTCCGGGTTCATCGAGGGTGTTGCCGAGCATCGCGGTGTCGGCGTGAAACCTGAACAGAGCGCAAAATGAACGTGGGTGACGGCGGCATATCAGCGAATGATGGCGGACATGTCCTGAAGCGACGGGACCTGGAAATTATCGCCGGTATGATCGCGGACGGCAGCCGGGCACTGGATATCGGCTGCGGTGATGGTGCTTTGCTTGATTACCTGGTCCACAGGAAGAATGTCGATGCGCGCGGCATCGAGCTGAGCCAGGCAGGCGTTAATTCCTGCGTCGCCCATGGCCTGTCGGTTATCCAGGGCGATGCCGATACGGATCTTGCTTATTATCCCGATCACGCTTTCGACTACGTTGTATTGACCCGTACACTTCAGGCGACGCGGAATCCCCGCGATGTCGTGTCTCAACTGGTTCGCATCGGTCATCATGCAATCGTTTCGTTCACGAATTTCGGCCATTGGCGCGTCAGGCTGCGCCTGCTGACGGAAGGGCGCATGCCGGTTGTCGGCGATGACGGATATGCCTGGCATGACACGCCCAATATCCATCTCTGCACGATCCGTGATTTTTCCCTGATGTGTGAAGATTTGGGATTAACGGTGCGCCGCGCCATATCGCTGTCGCGGTCCGGCGAGGGGCGTGAGCTGAAATCTGCCGGGGCGGCCGCAAACCTGCGTGGCGAAGAAGCTATTTTCCTGCTGACCCGGGAATAGTCACGGGCTTCCAGTAGGCGGATTATTCAGGCGATATAGAAGACTGGTCTGTGTTGACGACAGGCCCGCGCTTGGTGCTGCCGGTGCCGCCGACAACCCTGACGTAACCCCGCCGCGGGGTTTGTTCCGCGACCCCGGTGGCCGACCCCGCATAAATCTGTTTTTGCGCTTCCAGAATCAACAAGCCGCCAAAAGACGGAAACCAGCGGGTCCCGATCTTTTCAATAGCCGGCGCCGATGCCAAAGACATACGCGACCGGCTGGGCGGGACAAAAAGACCGGATACGGCCTGTTCCGGCTGGAAAAGATTATCCCGCAGCAAACGCGACACCTGACCCGGTGTGTAGGGATGTCCGTGACCGAACGGGGTGTGATCGAGACGGGCCCATATGCCGCGCCGGTTCGGCACCATGATGAGGACGCGCCCGCCCTCTGCCATAACGCGCCAGACCTCGCGCAGCAGCTTGCGGAGCTGTTCGGAACATTCCACCGCATGAACCAGCAATACGCGGTCGATCGACACATCCGGCAGCGGCAGGTCGTCTTCCGGTGCCAGGCAAACGATGTTTCGGTCTGTCGCGGGCCAGCGGATTACCCC
>CAJQLI010000220.1 GCA_905479125.1 uncultured Alphaproteobacteria bacterium
TCCCGACCGACGAGTTCAGCCTCAAGCTTGGTATCGTCATGAAGCGTAACCGTAATTTCGTCTGCATCGGCAATCACATGGTGATTGGTAACCACAAGCCCGCTGGAATCGATAATAAAACCGGAGCCGAGAGACGACGCACGCCGCTGCGGTGCTTCGCGCTGCTGACGGTCGAAAAATTCTTTAAAAAAATCCTGGAACGGAGAGCCTTCGGGGAATCTCGGTATTTCCGGGCTGCCCTTTTCCGTGTTTTTCTTCTGAAACTGGGTCGACGAAATATTGACCACCGCCGGGAGCAGTCTCTCTGACAGGTCGGCAAAGCTTTCAGGGGCGCCGCGCGCGGCGGCGGGAGCAGAGCCCCAGGTTATGCACGCTGCCAAAATCAAAAAAGCGGGAAATACTCGCCGAATATGAGTCACTGAACCTCTCCTGTCGCGCTCTACTGCGCAAAGCTTACGTTCCAAGCACGCGCGCCGGATCACGACCGGTGCGCCAGATATATTGCCAAAGTTCTACACGGAAATCAGCTACCGATCCCGCCGTCGGATTGTCGCATCAACTAAATGAAGAAAACCCTTCAGGAGCGAATAAGCCAGATGATGCCCACACCAACCGTGGCAGCAAGCAAGCCTGCACTCCGCAAAGAGGACGGTGCCACCTTCTCGATCTGCAGCGCCATCCTCCGCATACCCTCGGGAAAGAGGGCGTACAAGCCGCCCTCGATCACGAGGATAAGCGCTATTGCCGTTATCAGTTCTTCAGGCACGGCACCTGACCGATCCGATCACCGACCTAGTTACTGGGCGATTTGTCGATTTCCGACTGCCCACGTTTACTGTCTCCCGGCAGATCGTTGAAGAACCGGAAGAACTCGCTATCGGGTGACAGGACCATCGTCGTCCCTGCCCCGAGCGCTGCCCCATAGGCCTCCATCGACCGGTAGAACGCGAAGAAATCCGGATCCTTGCCGAACGCACCGTTCAGGATACGGGTCTGCTGGCCTTCACCTTCACCACGCAGGATCTGCGCTTTCCGCTGTGCTTCAGCGAGAAGAACCGTGCGTTCACGGTCTGCCTCGGCCTGGATACGGGCCTTGATCTCCGCGCCCTCGGCCCGAAGCTTTGATGCCTGCGCAACACGCTGCGAGCGCATCCTGTTATAGACCGATTCACTGGTTGTCGGCGGCAGATCGGTTCGCCCGATACGCACGTCGACAACAACGATTCCGAAATCGGTCGATTGACGCTTTAGTTCCGTCGTGATTCTTGCCATCACCCTATCGCGCTGAGCGGACAACATATCCGCCAGCAGCACCCGGCCAACTTCCGCACGAACGGCGGAGTTGAGGATACGACCGAAGATATCGACGAAATTCGCCTCGGTATTGGCACGCAGCCGGAACTGCTTCGGCGACACGATCAAATACCGGACGAAGGCATCTACATTGATACGCTTCTGATCCGACAGAATGATCTCCTGTGCGGGCGGGTCCAGGCTTAGGACACGCTTGTCGTAATAGGTTGCCGTCTGCCAGGGCAGCTTGAAGTGCAGCCCCGGTGCCGTTTCCTCATCCCTCGGCTGACCGAATTCGAGGATCAGCGCCTGCTTGGTTTCATGAACCGTGTAGACACTGCTGAACGCGAACAGGCCGATGACAATGATCACGATCCCCGCAACAATATATCTGAGGTTAGTCATCACTGTGCTCCCTGCGAACGTTTTTTGATTTCAGGCAATGGCAGATACGGGACAACCCCGGGACCGCCCTGTCCCTTATCGACGATAACCTTGTCGGCTTTCCCAAGGACATCCTGCATCCGCTCGAGATAGAGCCTGCGCAGAGTGACGTCCTTACCGGTGAGATAGGCTTCGTAGACCGATACAAAGCGCTTGGCTTCACCGTCGGCTTCCTTGATCAGGCGTTCGCGGTAGGCTGCAGCCTGTTCAAGCTGACGAGAGGCTTCACCCTTGGCTTTCGGCACAATGTCGTTCCGATAGGCTTCGGCTTCATTCTGCTGACGTTCTTTATCCTGACGCGCACGCTGCACGTCATTGAACGCATCGATCACCTTCTGCGGCGGATCGACCTTCTGCATTTTTACCTCGGCAATAAACACGCCGGCCTTGTAATCGTCCATGATGCGCTGGAGGACATCACGCGTCTTGGTTTCCACCTCGGTACGCTTTGTCGCCAGAACCTCTTCGAGCGGGGTCTGTCCGACAATTTCACGGATCGAGCTTTCCGCCGCGAGCTTCACGGTTGATTCGGGATCACGAATATTGAAGAGAAAATCCTTGGCGCTCTTGATCCGCCACTGAACAACGAAATCGATGTCGATGATATTCTGATCACCGGTCAGCATCAGGCTTTCTTCCGGCACGTCGCGAGACGTATCGGTGCGGCCCTGGGCCCCGAGAGACCGGAACCCGACATTGATCTGGTTCGTCTTTTCCACGTTCGGACGCATGACCGACCCGACAGGCCACGGCGCCCAGAAATTAAGGCCCGCTTCCGTCGTGTTCACATACTTGCCGAACATAAGTTCAATACCGTTTTCGCCGGGCTGGACGCGGTAAAGACCGCTGAGGAGCCAGACAAAGACAATAATCAGGAGACCGAGCAAAATGCCCTTCACGCCGCCAAAACCACCAGGCATCAGCGTTTTAAAACGGTCCTGACCCTTCCGGATCAATTCTTCGAGGTCGGGCGGAACACCGCCGCCGCCGCCGCCGCCGCCACCACCGGCCGGCTTACCGCCCCAGGGGCCCTGTCCGCCGCCGTTTCCGCCGCCGCTTCCGCCGCCGCCCCAGGGGCCTCCGCTGCCCCCGCCTTGCTGTTTCCATGGCATGACGCTAATTCCTATCCTGATGAGTGAGTGATGGTCTTGTTCTCGTTTGGCCGAATTGTCCCTCAGCCGTTACCTTTCAGCCCGACCGGGCTGCCTTATAAGATAGCTCGCTCTGTCGCGCAAATGTGGGTTATTCCTGCATTATAGCGATATTGTGGCACTACCGGAGAAGTCAAGGATGACGCAGGTTACCGAAGCTGAAATTTTTGCTGCCCTCAAATCGGTCAAATTACCGAATACCGACCATAACATCATTGACGCCGGTGTCGCGTCCGGACTGGTCATAAAAGACGGACATGTACAATTTGCCATGGAAATCGACCCGGCAATGGCCGAACAGATGGAGCCGGTCCGGAAACAGGCCGAGCAGGCTGCCGCCAGCGTCACAGGCGTTCTCTCGGTAACGGCCGTCCTGACTGCGCATAAACCGGCCGAACAACAAGCGCCCCAGCAGCAGCAACAGGCTCAACAACAGCAACAACCCAAAAAGCTGTTGCCGCAGGTAGGCACGATCATTGCAGTTGCATCCGGCAAAGGCGGTGTCGGCAAATCGACCACGTCGGCGAACCTTGCCGTTGCGTTCCGCCAGATGGGTCTGCGCACCGCGATGCTCGATGCCGATATTTACGGCCCATCCCTGCCCACAATGATGGGTATATCCGGCCGCCCGTCATCACCCGATGGCAAGATTATCATTCCGATGGAAGCCCATGGCGTCACCTGCATGTCGATCGGCTTCCTGGTACCGCAGGACACGCCGATGATCTGGCGCGGCCCGATGGTGATGGGCGCGCTCGAACAGATGATGGGCGACGTTCAGTGGGGACCGCAGGACGTCCTCGTTGTCGACATGCCCCCGGGCACAGGTGACGCCCAGCTGACAATGGCGCAACGCGTGCCGATTGCCGGCGCGGTGATTGTATCAACACCGCAGGACCTTTCGCTGATCGATGCGAAAAAAGGCCTCAACATGTTCCGAAAAGTTGAAGTACCGGTGCTCGGTATCGTCGAGAACATGAGCTATTTCCACTGTCCCCATTGCGGCGAACGGTCGGACATCTTTTCTCACGGTGGTGCCGCCCAGGCGGCAACGCAGATGGGTGTGGACTTCCTGGGCGAAATTCCGCTCGACATGGCGATCCGTGCCGGCGGCGACGATGGAACGCCCATAACGGCCGCCGACCCCGACGGCGCCCACGCTCTGGCATACCGCGCCATAGCGGAAAAAATATGGACCAAGGTCGGCACCGGCGCATCACAGCCGGACGCTCCGAATATTTCGTTCGAGTAGCCCACCGCCACGGCAACCGCGCCGGGCCCGCCCCGCTGCGGTCGTCACAAAAAATGGAAAGCGACCACGTTATGAGTTCAGCCGAGATACCCTTCCGAAAAGAAATGCCGTTTGAATACGGCGCCGCTGCCGAGGTCGCGCCCGGTGTCAGGCGAATCATTGCGGAAAACCCGAGCTCCTTCACCCATGTCGGCACCAATACCTACGTGGTCGGCAAGGGCGAGGTCGCCGTGATCGACCCCGGCCCGATGATCGAAGAGCATGTCGAGAACATAAAAGCGGCGCTTGAAGGCGAAACCGTTACCCATATCGTGGTGACGCACACGCACATGGACCATTCGCCTGCATCCGACTGGTTGAAGGAACTAACCGGCGCGCCCATCGTCGGTGCCCTGCCCCGACCGCAGGGAGACGGCAAAGCGGTCGAAGCTTCTCAGGAAAATTTCTCACCCGATATCGAAATTTCCGACGGCTCCGAAATCAGCGGGCCGGGCTGGACCCTGGATGCTGTGTTTACGCCGGGTCACATGTCGAACCATCACTGTTTCCGGCTGCGCGAGGGCAATATTCTTTTTTCGGGCGATCATGTGATGGGTTGGAACACCACCATCGTGTCGCCGCCCGACGGTAACATGCGCGAATATCTCGACAGCCTGCGCGTCTGCATCGCCCGCGACGAAGTGATGTACCTGCCGGGCCATGGCCCTGAAATCAAAAAACCGGCTCCGTTCGTGCGCGCGTACCTGAACCATCGCATGATGCGCGAGGGCGAAATTGCGAAGTGCCTTGAAAGTGGCACGACAACAATCGCCGAGATGGTGCGACGGATGTATACCCATCTGCCGGAAAAAATGTATGGACCGGCATCGCGCTCGGTTCTGGCGCATATGGAACACATGGTGGAAACAAACCGCGCCGATTGCGACGGCCCGGTAACACTGGATTCCGTCTTCGCACCGCCCAGCCGTAACTAATCGACCAAGCGGGCACCTTTACGCTCAGGGATGAATTTCGATGGTGGTCCCGTCATCGACCATGTTCCAGACCTGATCCATCTCGCGATTAGTCAGCGCGATGCACCCCTGGGTCCAGTCCAGACGCGGATGGCCGACATCCTTGGCACTCCACCTGGTCGGCAACCCGTGGATCATGATCTGCCCGCCGGGATCGACCCCTAACCGGTTCGCCCGTTCCCGATCGGCACGATTGGGATACGAAATATGTAATGCGCGGTAAAATTTGGATTTGTCGGAATCGAGCCGGTAATCAACTTTGTAGGTGCCTTCCGGCGTCCGGGCATCACCTTCCCGCGTCTTGTGGCCCTTGGGGTATCGGCCCAGCGCCACACGGAAAACCTTCATCACACGATCACCCCGCATCAGGACCAGCCGGCGCTCGCCTTTGAGCACGACCAGACGATCCGCCTTGAGCGGCGTCCACACGGCAACATCGTTCGGCGCGGCATTAACCTGACCGCCGAATGAAATGAGCGTCGCGATTAAAAGTGCAACCAGCGTTCGCACTGCAAGCCCCGTTTCCATGGGTTGAACGTTGAAAAACAGATTTAAACCAAAAGGTTAAGACATTGCAAACAGCAAGCATAAAAGGGGCACTGCGTCACGCAGACGTGACCCCGATGCGTCACACAGACTTTACCCTGTCGAAAACAACGAAAGAATGGTCATGATCGTCTTTCTCGCTTGCGGAATGCCTCTCGCGTGACGTTTCCGTCCAGCCCGCGCGTTCGAATGCCGGGAAGGTAACATCGCCCTCGACCGCGGCATGCACTTCAGTGAGATAAATCCGGTCGGCCAGTTTCAGCGCCGCCTCGTAAAGTCCTGCGCCGCCAATCACCATTACCTCTCCGAGGCCCAACCCCTCAGCATGTGCGACGGCCGCATCCAGACCGTCGAATACCTCTATGCCATCGGACGAAAACCCGCGGTTGCGGCTGACGACGAGATTGGGGCGGCCCGGCAGGGGGCGGCCAATGGATTCAAACGTTTTCCGGCCCATGATAATAGGCTTGCCCATCGTGACCGCTTTGAAATACCGCAGATCCCCTGACAGCCGCCATGGCAACCCACCTTCCCGTCCGATAACCCCGTTTTCGGCAACCGCGACAATCAGAGCGACAGTCATTGCCTCAGCCCCCGTCAGACTGCGACGGCCGCCGGGATATGCGGGTGAAACCGGTACCCGTCGAGCGTAAAGTCATCGTACTTGAAACCGAATATATCGGTAACGCTTGGATTCAACGTCATCGTCGGGAGCGGATAGGCTTCCCGCGCGAGCTGCTCGTCGGTCTGTTCGATATGATTCGCATAGAGATGCGCATCGCCCAGCGTATGGACAAATTCACCGGGTTGAAGCCCCGTCGCCTGCGCCATCATCAGGGTAAGCAGCGCATAGGACGCAATGTTGAACGGCACGCCCAGAAAAATATCTGCGCTGCGTTGATAGAGCTGACAGGAGAGCTTTCCGTCGGCGACGTAAAACTGGAACAGGCAGTGACAGGGCGGCAGCGCCATGGTTTCGATCTGCGGCACGTTCCACGCGCTGACAATCAGGCGTCGCGAATCTGGATTGGTTTTTATCTGGTTGGTGACCTGTGCGATCTGGTCGACCGTCGTGCCGTCGCCCGCGTCCCAGGATCGCCATTGTGCGCCGTAAACCGGCCCCAGATCGCCGTTCTCATCTGCCCACTCGTTCCAGATCGAGACCCCGTTATCTTTCAGATACGCGATATTGGTATCGCCCTGCAGAAACCACAAAAGCTCATGGATGATGGACTTGGCATGAATCTTCTTCGTCGTGACCATGGGGAACCCCTCGGCCAGATCGAACCTCATCTGATGGCCGAACACGCTGTAGGTCCCGGTACCCGTGCGGTCGTCCTTCCAGACGCCGGTTTCGCGGACACGTCGCATAAGATCGAGATATTGCTGCATGGTTCTCTTTTTTGCCCATAATCGGCTCGCTGACAAACTTGCCAAGCTTCCCTTTAATTTAAGGCCGAATCACCCTATATTAGAAGGGCTGGCTTGCCAGCTATGGTGATAAACGACTTGTGTAATAAACGGAGTGGACCCGGGGGCAGTACCCGGCGCCTCCACCAATTTTCCGGCTTGGCCGGCCCCTGGTAAGGGGTCCGCACACGGTTTTGGGGGCGAAACAGGATCGACACACGTGTAAAGACTTGTCTTTTGCCCGGTATGGTACCGCCGTTAGCGGGCCGTTTTTACAAGAGCCAATGATAATGACTTGGCCCTCGCTGCCTAATTAGGCAAGCGCGGTTCGGGGGGGCGCCGGGCAACAGAAGCCCCTCCACTAATTCTTCGGCTGAAATCAGAATGAATCCTGAATCGATCAGATACGGTTGCGCTTGCGGTTCCGGCCAGCATGACCTAAGAGTCCCCGCCATGTCCGAAGATATGATGGATTATCAGGCACTGGTAGAGCGCGCGATGAAAGGCGTCGTGCGCGAAGCCCTGTTGAAGGTCAGCGAGGATGGTCTCCCCGGTGAGCATCATCTGTACATCACGTTCCGAACGCAGGACGAGGGTGTCGAGATCACAGACCGGCTAATTTCGCAGTATCCCGAAGAAATGACCATTGTTCTTCAGTACCAGTTCTGGGGTCTCGAAATTTCCGATGACGCCTTCGAGATCACACTCAGTTTCTCCGGCACGAACGAGCGGCTTTATGTCCCGTTTGATTCCGTTGTCGGCTTTGCCGACCCTTCGGTGAATTTCGGTCTTCAGTTCAAAGCGACAGAAGCCGATATGGCCGGCGTCGGCCCCGACGACCTCCAGGACATCGAAGAGACTGATAACAACGATACGCCGCCCGATTCCTCAGACGGAAACGACGATGGCGAACAGAAGACCGGCGAAGTCGTCGCGCTCGACGCCTTCCGCAAAAAGAAGACCTGACCCACTCCTGAATTACCCCGGGGATTATCCCAATGGCTGATGATAATTTTCACGAGATGTTTCCGCTTGGCGAAGACACGACCGAATACCGCAAGCTGACATCCGACTTCGTCTCCACCGCAGAATTTGAAGGCGAGGAGGTTCTGGTCGTCGACCCCGAAGGCATCAAGCAGCTTTCCGCCCAGGCCTTTGTCGATATCGCCCATTACCTGCGCCCCGGCCATCTGGAGCAGCTGCGCAAAATTCTCGACGACCCGGAGGCATCCGATAACGACCGTTTCGTCGCACTCGACCTGCTAAAGAATGCCAATATATCGTCCGGCGGTATATTGCCGATGTGCCAGGATACGGGTACCGCGATCATCATGGCGAAGAAGGGCCAGAATGTCTGGGTGAAGGGCAATGACGAAGCCGCGATATCGGACGGCGTGCTGAAGACCTACCAGGAAAGCAACCTGCGCTATTCGAACGTGGCACCGCTGTCGATGTTCCAGGAAGTGAATACGGGCAATAACCTCCCCGCCCAGGTCGATATCTATTCGACAGAGGGCAACGCATACAAATTCCTGTTCGTCGCCAAGGGCGGCGGGTCTGCCAATAAAACCTTCCTGTTTCAGCAGACGCCTGCCGTCATGAACGAAGATAAAATGATCGCGTTTCTGGATGAAAAAATCCGCACACTCGGAACCGCCGCCTGCCCGCCCTATCACCTGGCGATCGTAATCGGCGGCACTTCGGCCGAGCTGAACCTTAAAACAGTGAAACTCGCCAGCACGCGCTATCTCGACAAGCTGCCGACACACGGCAACGAATACGGTCAGGCCTTTCGCGATCTGGAGATGGAACAGAAGGTCCTGGAACTGACGCGTCAGATGGGTATCGGGGCACAGTTCGGCGGCAAGTATTTCTGCCATGATGTCCGTGTCATCCGCCTGCCGCGGCACGGCGCCAGCGTACCGATCGGGCTCGGGGTTTCATGCTCCGCCGACCGACAGGCGCTCGGCAAGATCACCAAGGACGGTGTGTTCATTGAACAGCTCGAGATGAACCCGGCGAAATATATGCCGGAGGTCGAACCGACAGAGCTTGCCGACGAAGTCGTCCAGATCGATCTGAACCAGCCCATGGATGAAATTCGTAAAATTCTGAGCGGCTGCGCGGTGAAAACGCGCCTGTCCCTGACCGGCTCCATGATCGTCGCACGCGATGCAGCACATGCGAAAATCAAGGAACGCCTGGATGCAGGCGAGGAAATGCCCGAACATTTCCGCAATAACGCGATCTATTACGCCGGCCCGGCCAAGACGCCGGAAGGCTACGCGTCCGGCTCGTTTGGTCCGACCACTGCGGGCCGGATGGATTCCTACGTTGAGGAATTCCAGGCAAAGGGCGGCAGTTTCGTGATGCTCGCCAAGGGCAATCGATCGAAGCAGGTCACCGATGCCTGCAAGGCACATGGCGGGTTTTATCTCGGCTCCATCGGTGGCCCCGCGGCGCGGCTGGCGCAGGACTGCATCAAGAAAGTCGAGTGCGTTGAATACCCGGAACTTGGTATGGAAGCGATCTGGCGGATCGAAGTTGAGGATTTCCCCGCCTTCATCGTCGTTGACGACAAAGGTAACGACTTCTTCGCCAATATCTGACCGCGCACGCAAACGGCGCACTTCATGTCGATCCTGCCCGACATTCTTGAACCGGGTTTGACGACTGTCTTCTGCGGATCGGCGGCGAGTTCCGCATCCGCGCGGCTTGGTGCCTATTACGCAGGACCGGGCAACCGGTTCTGGTCGGCGCTGTTCGAAGCCGGCCTGACGCCTTCCCTGCTCGCACCTTCGCAATTTCGTCTGCTACCGGATTTCAGTATCGGCATCACCGACCTTGCCAAGCATGAATCCGGCATGGATATCGCGTTGTCGTCGAATGCCTATGACGCCGGCGCGCTTCTGACAAAGATAAAGACATACAAGCCCCGGCACCTTGCCTTTACCGGCAAACGGCCCGCGGGCATTTTCCTGCTCGAAGCACTTGGCGCAACATTGAAAGACTATGGCGAGCAACCGGAGACAATCGGTGCGACACGCATTTTCGTCATGCCTTCTCCGTCCGGTGCGGCGCGGCGTTGGTGGTCGCTGGAGCCATGGACTAGACTGGGCGCAATCCATCAGGCTGCCATCCGGGAACAGGGAAGCGGGAAATGAAATTTTGTGTATTCGGCGCAGGCGCGGTCGGCGGATTTGTCGGCGGGATGGTTGCCCGGACATCTTCCGAGGTCTCACTCGTTGCCCGCGGAGACCACCTTACAGCATTGAAAAAAAACGGGCTGCGCGTCGTCACCCCGGACGAAGAATTCACCGTCACCCCACCGGCGACAGACGACCCCGCCGAGCTTGGCGTACAGGACGTCGTGTTCCTGTCGGCAAAGGCCCATGCGCTCACCGCGGCGGCGGAGGCCATGCGGCCACTGATCGGGCCCGACACCATCATCGTGTCGGCGCAGAACGGTATTCCCTTCTGGTATTTCCATGCCCATGGCGGGCAGTTGGACGGCCATACGCTGCAGACGGTCGATCCGGGCAGTCGCATCGCCGGCACGATCGGCTGCGAGCGAGTCATCGGCTGCGTGATCACATCGAGCAATACGGTGGTCGAACCGGGCGTCGTCCGCAATATCGGCAACCGCATATTCGCCATCGGTGAACCCGACGGCACCCTGTCACCACGTTTGAACGATATCGCCGAAATCCTGACCGAAGCCGGGCTGGATGCCCCCACGACTCCGGCGATCCGCAGCGAAGTCTGGGTCAAGATGTGGGGCAACGTGTCGTTCAGCCCGATGGCGGCCCTGACCATGTCAAAACTCGGCCCGCTGGTCGAACGTGACGATCTGCAGCGTCTCGGCGTTTCGATTATGGAAGAAGTACAGGCTGTCGGTGAGGCGCTTGGCGTGCCTTTCCATCAGAAAATTGCCGACCGTGTGGAGGGAACACGCAAAGTATCCGGCCACAAGACATCAATCCTGCAGGACCTCGAGGCGGGCCGCCCGATGGAAGTCGACGGCATTACCGGTGCTGTCGTCGAACTCGGTCGCCTGACGGGTGTCGAGACCCCGATGATTGACCTGACATATGCCCTTTTGCGCCAACGGGCCCGCGAAGCAGGGCTTTATCCGGAAATCGGTTTCGACCCACTGGCCTTACCGGACGCCTGAAATCAGGCGAACTGGAAAATACCCTCGACCTCGATCGCGACGCCGAAGGGCATCGAGGCCACACCGACCGCCGTGCGCGAATGCCGTCCCGGATCACCGTATACATCAATAAACAGCTCTGACGCGCCGTTCAGGACGGCGGAAACATCGGTGAAATCAGGATCGACATTGATATAGCCCTTTATCCGCACGATCTCCGTCACACGGTCCATATCACCCAGGGCCTCCTTGATACATGCGAGCACCATCAAGGCGCTGGTCCGGGCTGCGAGCTGCCCCTCTTCAAGTGAGTATTCCCGGCCGACCTTGCCGATAAACGATATTTCATTGTCGATGCGGGGCACCTGGCCGGAAACGAACAACAAATCGCCCGCGATTTTCCAGTTCAGGATCTTCGCAACCTTCGGACTCGCGGCAATCGGGAGCGTAACCCCCATTTCAGCAAGCTTGCTTTCGATTTTTCCAGCCATAGTTAAATCCTACATCGTTGTTCTTACGTAGTACCAATACATCACAGTCGACAGATCAACGCAAAACGGGCGAAATCAAGCGATATGGCCGGAAAACAGACCCGCACAGAGCGTGATTCGATGGGCCGCATCGCGGTACCTGCGGACTGTTACTGGGGCGCTCAGACGCAGCGAAGCCTCAAAAACTTCCCCATCGGGACCGAAAAAATGCCCGACGCGGTCATTGAAGCCCTCGGCAGGCAAAAACAGGCCGCCGCCCTCGCAAATATTCATCTCGGCGCGCTTGATAAGAAGCGTGGCCGGGCAATCGTGCGGGCTGCGGCGGAGGTCGCATCCGGAAAGCTGACGGACCACTTCCCCCTGGTTGTCTGGCAGACCGGTTCCGGCACACAGACCAACATGAACGCCAATGAGGTAATCGCAAACCGCGCCAACGAAATTCTTGGCCAACCACTCGGGACGATGGACCCCGTGCACCCGAACGATCACGTCAATCTTGGCCAGTCATCGAATGATTCCTTCCCGACCGTGATGCATATCGCGGCCGTCAGTCAGCTCCAGGATCGCCTGTTGCCGGGTCTGGCGCGGCTGCAGGCAGCACTCGCCGACCGGGAGAAAGCATTTGCCAAGATCGTCAAAACCGGGCGAACGCATTTACAGGATGCAACGCCGCTGACCCTCGGCCAGGAATTTTCGGCGTATGTCACGCAATTGCAAAACAGTATCTCTCGTATAGAAGACACTTTTCCCCGCTTGCTCAGCCTCGCCCAGGGCGGAACCGCCGTCGGAACAGGGCTGAATTCGGCCCGCGGTTTTGACCGGCGATTTTCCACAGAACTGCGTAAACTTACGGGCCGCCGGTTCACCGTTGCCCCCAACAAGTTCGAGGCCATGGCATCACATGATGCAATCGTTGAAGCGTCCGGCGCTCTCAACGTTGTCGCTGTATCACTGATGAAGATCGCCAACGACATCCGCCTGCTGGCCTCAGGACCGCGAACGGGTATCGGAGAAATAAACCTGCCGGCAAACGAGCCGGGCTCCTCGATCATGCCCGGCAAGGTAAACCCGACCCAGGCGGAAGCGCTGACGATGATCTGCGCCCAGGTAATGGGCAATCACACGACGATTACCGTGGCCGGATCACACGGCCACCTTCAGCTGAACACTTTCAAGCCGGTAATGATTTTCAACCTGCTCCAGTCAATCGCACTGCTTGCGGATGGCACGACAAGTTTTGCCGAACGCTGTGTAGACGGGATCACGGCAAATGATCGACGCATCGCAGATCTACTCGACAAATCGCTCATGCTTGTAACCGCACTTACGCCACACATCGGCTACGATAATGCTGCGCGCATTGCCAAGAATGCCTTTGCCGGTGAATTGACCCTTCGAGATGCCGCCATCCAGAGCGGTCTTGTAACGCCGGTGGAGTTCGACCGCTGGGTACGTCCTAATGATATGTTAAAGCCGTCCTCAGCCGGACGGAGAAAGTAGTCGCTTTGCTTAGAAAACGCTCCGTTACCATTGCGGGTCATCGCACGAGTATCTCGCTGGAAGACGAATTCTGGTCGGAACTGGTCAGGATTGCTGGCGATAAGAAAACCTCACTCAACAGCCTGATTTCACGCATTGACGAAGGCCGCGCGACGAACCTTTCTTCTGCGATCCGCCTCCACGTTCTTGCCGACCTGAAGGGCCTCTCACAGCAGAATTCACGCGAACAAGAAACCGTCTGCTAGCGCCCCAGTCCCTTTAAGAGTCCGCGAATAATATCTTCGGGCCTCGGCTGTTGTTGTTGCTGCAGTTGCTGCCCCCCGTCGCTGTTCTTCGCACCCGGCACCAGGTTCTGGATGAGCCCGCCAATACCCCGCTGCAACACCCATGCCTGTAACGCCTGAAAATCAAACAGGCGCCGTGGGTTATCGGGCGCCCCGACCGCACGCACGCGGAACGGGGGCGCGTCTGCATGATCGGTCAAACGGAAATCCGCATTCATTTCCATGTTCCACCGCGGCAGGTCGACAAAGCCGCGTGCATTCCCGGCTCCTGCATCGGCGACCAGCTGCAGATCGTTTGTGATCATGACCCCCTTGGTAATGTCGAACGTTCCCTTCAACGACGAGAATTTCGTCTCGCCACCGTCCATGGCAGATGTCAGGGCCCCGAGCAGGCCCGCAAGCTGGTTTATATTTTTCAGATTCTCACTGACCCGTTTCAGCTCGAACCCTTTGACGACACCGTCGACCACGTCGATTTTTCCCTTTCCCGACAAAGCCCTGATCATGTCTAGCTCGCTCCGGCCCCGGGCGGACAAATCCATCCCGAAGCTCAGAATTCCCGTGGCTATGTCGAATTCCGCCGCCTGAAACAATGCTTTTCCGACATTTGCCTTGGTCACTGTAAGCGACGTTGTCGCGACCGGGACACCACGCCCGTCAACCTTGCCCCGCATCTCAAACCCACCATCGAACATGGTCCCGGTGATACGCTGGACGTCGAGGACCTTGTCTTTCAGCACCGCGACAATTTTCGGCTGATCGACCCGAAAGGTTTTGTACAAAACAGCTTCGGCACGGAGATCGATATTGGCATCAACGACTCCCAACGCGTCTGTGTTGATCTGCTCGCGCGACCACCGCTGCCCCGCCGACGCCCCGCCAGCTCCCGTGCGGGCGGGTGATACTCCTGATGGCTGCCCGACACCTTGCTGTGTCCGGCGTCCTCGGGGAGGCGCTTCCAGAAAATCACTCAGCGGTATCGTCGACGTAACAAGCGACAGCTTCACGTCCGGCCTCGCGCCATCTGCCCCGGCGGCCCGGTAGGAGCCCTCCCCCGAAACGCTGGTAGGCCCGATTTTCCCCGTAAGACCGGTGATCGCCATTGCGTCTTCCGATCCCGACAGCTTGACTGCCATGCTTAACCCGCCGAGACGCGGGTTCGCAGGTTTAAATCCGGGATCGAACGCCCGGACAAACCTTACGAGGTTCGGGTGCCGCATATCTGCAGTGATATCGTATTTCGGGATTCCAAGCGGCGTGCCGATCGTGCCTCCAACCCTGAAAGCCCCACCGGCGACCCCGCCATTTGCATCCAGCGTCACATTGTTGCCGTTACCCTTGAGGTTAAGTTTCAGGCCGACACGCCCAACGGCCGGCCCGGGTTTCCCGGCGGCGAACACGTTGGCAAGACGCGCCAGTTCCGGGTGCTGCGCGTCGACCGAAATATCCAGCGCGGGCGAAGCTGACGGGCCTGAAAGTGCCGACACCTTGCCGACAATTTTCGCAGTGACCTCGGCAAGCTGAAGCTTCGCATCGATCGTCAAACCATTTTCAGATGCATCGGTCCGGCTGGTCAGACGCATCTTGCCGAGTTTCCTCGGGTCAACCGGTGCGTCGATTCCGGCGATTCTGAAAAACCCGGTCAGGTTGTCCGAGGCGGCGGTAATCGTTCCCTTGAAGGTCGGGATGCCGTCAAAGCCGGACAGGGCCCCTTTCACCTGGCCGCTGGTACCCGCAAGGTTCCGGACACTCGCATCACGCAGGGTCATGACACCGTTCACCAGCGTACCGTCCAGGCGAACGCCCTGAATAGCCATGCGCTGATAGCTCAGACTGCCGACCCGAAAGGTCAGGTTGGCATCAAAATCATTAAGAACAGTGAGCGGCCCGGACGCCACCACCCCGGGAGTCGTTTTATCATCTGGCTTCGGACCGGCGTCGCCGCTTGGTGGCTTTGACGCATGCGCTGCAACCTTCTTCCCGATATAGGCATCGGCATTGATCTGATCGATGCTGAAGCTGGCGCCAAATGCAGCCCGTTCACGAAGCGCGACAGTGACGCCGCCGCTCATTCGCGAGGCATCCAGCTGGGCCACGATACCGGCCGCCTGAACCTGTTCGGAATTTCCACTCACATCGGTGCTGACATTGAAACGCCGCAGCCTGTCCGCCGGAACCGTCGAGACATCGACACCACTCCAGGCAAGAAGACGCCGTAAGTTGGTCGAGCGAACGGCCGCCTTGCCCGCATAGGTCAACGCTCCTTTCGGCGCCGATAGAGTTCCCGACGCGGATAGCTCG